>DATFJO010000001.1:0-10749 GCA_035269145.1 Tangfeifania sp.
AACGAACAATTTTGCTTGAAATCTTTCTTTTGCAACGAACAATTTACAGTTTAATTTATTCTTGCTCATCTTCCGACAGAAAATCAGCCACTTTACTTTCAACGATTTTTAAAGCGCTGTCGAGGTTATCGTTTATGATAATCAGATCGAACCGGCGGGCATAACGCAGTTCTTTTTCGGCTTTGGCAATGCGCATGTTTATTTTTTCCTCGCTTTCAGTAGAGCGGTTCCGGAGGCGTTTTTTCAGTTCCTCAACCGAAGGCGGCTGCACAAAAACGGCCAGTGCTTCATCGCCATAATGTTTTTTAATGTTCAGTCCGCCAACCACATCTACATCAAAAATTACATTTTTACCCGAATTTCGGATGCGCTCCACTTCACTTTTCAGTGTTCCGTAAAATATTCCTTTATACACTTCTTCCCACTCCAGAAATTCATCGTTTTCAATTTTTTCCCTGAATTCTTTTTCAGAAAGAAAAAAGTAGTCTTTTCCGGGTGTTTCGCCGGTTCGCGGTTCGCGGCTGGTTGCCGATACGGAAAAATTCAGATCGAAATTTTTTTGAAGCAGGTGTTTAACAATCGTTGTTTTTCCTGCACCCGACGGCGCTGAAAATATGAGGAGTTTTCCTTTCATTTAACTTGAATGTGTTTTTTTATTTCAGATAAAAATTCAGGAACTTTTTGAATTAACGGGGAAACTTCCTCTTCAGTAAAATCAAACATATCACCATAATCCCCTTTTTGCCTGAAATCAAAAAGTTTTGTGTATAGTTTTCCGAATTTTTGATCAATTTTTTGAGTTTTTATAAAATATAATCCAAATTGATTGCGTGTGCCGGTGTGGGTTGTAGCTTTTATATTTGATTTTAGTAATAATGCAATAACTGCATAAAAACAGGAATAATATAATCTGTTTACAACAGTATTCCATCTTTTTTTTTCAGCAAGAAAAACTGCTTCTTCAAAAGATCCTTCCGCGCGTTCAAGTCTGTATTTTATATTGGCTTCATGGTTATCCATTATAACTTAATTCCTTCTTTTTTCACATTCTCATAAAGAGGTGAATAGAGTAGTTTTTCCTTCCAGTATTTTTTGGGATAAATCTGGATTGATATAACCTGGCTTGATTCAATTTCAAGCGGGTATATTTCGCTTCTGAATTTATCATCCAGCTCGTTTGTGAATTTTGGGTCATCTACCAAAATCAGGATGTCCCAATCAGAGTCAGGCTTGTGATCTCCTCTGGCCCTTGACCCAAAAAGATATGCCTCTGCATTCGGATCTTTTAAGTGGATGGATTCAGCAATTTTATTTTGAATGGTATCCTGTTTCACAAATTCAATGTTTTATAACGAATATACGTAAAAATATGCTTTACCTGTTTCGTTCCGAAGGGTAAAAAAGTTTTAAAGAACGTTCAATAGCTGTTCTTTAATGCGCTCCAGGTGATCTTTCATCTCCACGACCACACGCTGGATGGTGCTTTCGTAAGCTTTAGACCCGACGGTATTGATTTCACGGCCCATTTCCTGCGAAATAAACGCCAGCTTTTTGCCGTTGGGTGTTGGTTGTGAAAGGGTTTCCAGGAAATAAGTGCAGTGGTTTTCAAGCCGCACTTTTTCTTCGTTCATGTCCATTTTGTCGAGGTAGTAAATCAGTTCCTGCTCAAAACGGTTTTCGTCTGCACTGCCGTTCATATTCATTTTGCTCAAACTGTCGTTGAGACGTGCTTTGATGGTTTCGATGCGTTGTTTTTCGAACGGTGTAATTTCCTTCAGTAATTCGCTGATGGCATTGGTGTTTTTTGTGATGTCCGTTTCAAGCGCTTTCCCTTCCTGAATGCGGAATTCGTCGATTTGTTGAACGGCCATACGTATATTTTCAAGAATAATCTGCCACTCTTCTTCGTCAAGGGTTTCATATTCGGTTTTTACAACATCGGGCAACCGGAGCGCAGCATGCAGCGTACTCTGGTCGGTTTTTAGTTTGAGTTCGTCGTTAATTTTTTGAAGATGTTTGAAGTAGCTTTTCAGAATCGGCTCATTGATTTTTGAATTCGATTCTTCGCCGTGGTTTTCAACATAAATGGTAATATCCACTTTCCCGCGCACCAGCTTTTCTGAAAGTTCTTTCCGGATTTCAATTTCTTTTTCGCGGTAGAGCGAGGGAATCCTGGTATTTATATCAATCTGTTTGCTGTTAAGCGACTTGATTTCCAGCGTAATCTTTTTATTATTTACTTCGAATTCGGCCCTGCCAAACCCGGTCATCGATTTTATCATGATGCAATTTATTTTTTGCGAATTTAATATAAAGTCGGAAGACGGAAGACAGAAGCACGAAGTTTTCTTTTGAAATAGCTTTCGTTCATTCCGAGTATCTTTATTTTATAACTCCTGAGCCGATTAATTCATTATTCAGGTACCATGCGGCAAACTGGCCGGAGGTTATTCCCCGTTGCTCGCGTTCGAACAAAATATATGCGCCTTCATCTTTCATATGGATGATTCCTTTTTCGAGCGGTTGCCGGTAGCGAATGCGAATATCGAATTCTTTTTTTTCTCCGGGATTCATTTTTAAATCCGGTCGAATCCAGTGAACATCTTCGGCTTCAATAAAAAGGCCCGTCCGGAAAAGTCCCGGATGTTCCTGGCCTTCGCCCACATAAACAATGTTTCGCTGCACATCGGTGCCTATCACAAATAATGGTTGCTGATGACCGCCAATGTTCAGTCCTTTTCGCTGCCCGATGGTATAAAAATGGGCACCCTGGTGTTCGCCAATTACTTCTCCGTTCCAGGGTTTGTATGGAAATGGGAAACATAATTTGCGGTAGTTTTCTTCTGTTATATCAATATGTTTTTTCTTTTCCATAAATTTTGCCGCAACCTCAATCACATTGCCGGTTTTGGGTTCCAGCTTTTGCTGCAGAAAGGTTGGCAGATCAACTTTTCCCACAAAACAAATACCCTGCGAATCTTTTCGTCCGGCAGTTGGCAAATTTTCTTTCCGGGCAATTTCACGCACTTCGGGCTTGGTAAGATGTCCGATGGGAAACAAAGATTTTGAGAGCTGCCCCTGGTTTAACTGGCACAGAAAATAACTCTGGTCTTTGTTGGTATCTTTTCCGGCAATCAGTTTATAAATTTTTTGTTCATCAATTTCTGTTTCTTCTTTTTGGCAGTAATGGCCGGTAGCCACAAAATCAGCATTAAATTTCAGGGCTTCGTCCATAAAAGTGTCGAATTTTATTTCGCGGTTGCAAAGCACATCAGGGTTTGGGGTGCGGCCAGCCTGATATTCGGCAAACATGTAGTCGACCACCCGTTTTTTGTAATCTTTACTTAAATCGACGATATGAAAAGGAATGTCCAGTTTTTTGGCCACCATTTCGGCAATCAATGCATCTTCTTCCCAGGTGCAGGCACTGGTAACTGCTCCCACGCGTTCGTGCCAGTTTACCATGAAAAGTGCTGTCAAATCATAGCCCTGCTGTTTGAGCAAAAAGGCTGCAACACTTGAATCAACGCCACCCGAAAGTCCTATAACTACCCGTTTCATGGGTACAAAAGTAGGAAGTAAAATCAGATTTTTAAAAAGCATGACAATGAATTGGTTATTTTTAATATTTGGGATATTTTTGGAGCTTGTATAATTGATTTTCTGAACCATTATTTTTTAACAGTCGATACAGAATGAAATTTAAAATATTTTTCCTCCTTTTCTTTTTTGCCGGCATTGTTTCTCAATTAAAAGCTGCCGATCCGCCTTTTTTGCAATTGCTGAAAGATCAGTGGGTGGAGAAACAAATGGATTCTCTGACTTTTGAAGAGAGAGTTGCACAACTGATGATGGTCACGGTTTATCCGAATCAGAGTGAAGCTGCAAAAAATGCAATGATTGAGCTGATAAAAAAGCATAATCCGGGTGGCATTCTGGTGATGCAGGGCAACCCGACAAAAACCACACGTTGGATCAATGAATTTCAGGAAACTGCAAAAGTTCCTCTTTTGATAGCTGTTGACGGCGAATGGGGTTTGTCTATGCGAATCGACAGTACCATCCGGTATCCGTATGCGCAGGCTTTGGGAGCCGTTCGGGACTCATCGTTCATTTATCAGATGGGTCGTGATATGGGTTACCAGATGAAAGAAATGGGTATTCACATCAACTTTGCTCCGGTTGCCGATGTTAATACCAACCCGCAAAATCCGGTGATTAATTTCCGTTCGTTTGGCGAAGACAAAATTAATGTTTCGCAAAAAGCCTGGTACATTGCCGCCGGGATGCAGGATGCAGGAGTGGTGCCGGTTGCCAAACATTTTCCGGGGCACGGCGATACTGAAACCGATTCGCACAAAACGCTTCCATTGATAAGTCATTCAAAAGAACACCTCGACAGGATGGAAAGCTTTCCGTTCCGTTACCTCGCTTCCCGCGGAATTACCGGGATTATGTCGGCCCACCTCAATGTTCCGGCGCTCGATGATTCAGGAACGCCTTCGTCGCTTTCAGAAAAAATAATCAATGGTTATTTACGCGATGAAATTGGATTTAACGGATTTGTTGTAACCGATGCCATAAACATGAAAGGCGTGCAAACCGAAAACGGCAGGGCCGAAGTGGAAGCGCTGAAAGCCGGAAACGACATGATTGAGTTTGTACCCGATATTCAGAATGCGATTGCTGAAGTGAAAGCTGCAGTGGCCGCCGGTGAAATTACCATGAATGAAATCAATGAAAAATGCCGCCGCGTGCTGGCACTGAAAAGATGGGCCGGTCTTCATATTTATCGGGCTGCAGATACAAAAAACTTAACATCGAGGTTGAATTCACCCTATTACGAGGTAACCAACCGAAAGCTGATTAAAGGAGCTTTGACAGTTTTAACAAACAATGAAGTGCTACCCGTTGAAGATTTTAAAAAACATAAAATTGCATCGGTAATGATTGGCTCCCGCTCAATTACTCCGTTCCAAAAAATGATGGACAAATATACGCAGGTCGATCATTTTTTACTGAATGATGATGCTTCGGAGAGGGAACTTGCCAATCTGCGAAACAAATTGGATAACTATAACCTCGTAATTGCCGGGGTTCAGGGAATCAATCTGTATCCTTCGGGAATGTACGGGACTACTAAAATCCAGAGGCAGGCTGTGGCCGATTTTGTGGCTGAAAACAAAACAATTATTGCCTTTTTCGGAAACGCCTATGCACTGAAACATTTTGAAAACATCCATCATTCCGACGGATTAATTCTTGGGTATCAAAACAGTAAATTAACCCAGCAGTTGGCGGCTCAGCTTATTTTCGGAGCTTTTGATGCCACCGCGAAATTACCGGTTTCAGTAGATAAGCGTTTTAAACTGAATGATGGAATCGAAGTGAAAAATAACAGGTCGCTGGCTTACACGATTCCTGAAGAACTGCAGATAAATTCAGGTCAGCTTCACCATAAAATCGATTCCATTGCACAAATGGGTATTGATTCCGGAGCCTACCCGGGTTGCCAGGTTTTAGTTGCCAAAGAGGGAAGTGTTATTTTTCATAAATGCTATGGTTATCATACCTACGATAAAGAACAGAAAGTGGAACCGGATAATATTTACGACTGGGCATCGATAACAAAAGTCACCGGTCCGTTGCCGCCACTAATGAAACTGGTAGATGAAAGAAAGATTGAACTGGATGCGCCATTTAGCCAATACTGGCCCGATTTTATTGGCACCAATAAAGAGAGAATTACAGTACGCGAAGTCCTCGCCCATCAGGCACAACTTCAGTCCTGGATTTCATACTGGCAAATGACTTTGGATGAAGACGGAGCGTTAAGCACCGAAGTTTTTAAGGACCATCCAACAAAAAATTTCAATATCAGGATTTCAGAAAAGTTATTCATGAATCGGGATTTCAGAAAAACAATGTTTGATACCATCCGTTCTTCTGAACTATTGCCGCGCAAAAGATATGTTTATTCAGGATTGAGTTTTTACCTGTATCCGGATATTATTTCAAATCTCACCGGGCAGCCTTACGAAGAGTACCTTTATTCCAATTTCACAGAACCTTTGGGTGCTTTTACGGTAACTTACAATCCTTACCGGCATTTTCCGCTGAACAGGATGATTCCCACCGAAACCGATGATTTTTTCAGAAACGAAAAACTTCGTGGATTTGTGCACGACGAGGGCGCTGCCATGATGGGAGGGGTGTCGGGAAATGCAGGTCTTTTTGGTACCACCAGCGACCTGGCAAAAATTTTCCAGATGTACATTCAGAAAGGTTATTACGGCGGGAAACGCTATATTTCCGAAGAAACCGTAAATGAATTCATCCGGATACAATACCCCGATGATGAGAACCGGCGCGGTCTCGGGTTCGATAAACCTTACATCGACAATTATAAAAATAAACTGGACGAAGCCTACCCGGCAGTGGATGCCAGCGAAAACAGTTTTGGCCACAGCGGATACACCGGTACTTTTGCATGGGCTGATCCTGATAACGGATTGCTTTTTATTTTCATGTCGAACAGGGTATATCCCACCCGGAACAACTCCAAACTTTTCCGGTTGAACATAAGACCGGCCATGCACCAGGCCATTTACGACTGCCTTCCGGTTTCAGAACCCGAACTCTTAAAAAAGGTTAATTATTAAGCGGGCATATCTGGTTTATTTGTCTACATACCGGAATTTTTTTTGCTCAATTTCAGTACCTTGTAATAGCAAACATTTCAGGGCTGAAACGCGTAAAATGTTAATGATTGAAAAACGTATGAATAACTTAACGATTAAATTCGCGTTATTTAATTATTAATTTTATTTTTACAGTATCACAGACGTATTTTTATAATAGAAGTAGAACAAAATAAAAAAATTTAGCATTATGGAGCGTAAAATAACATTCAATGAGCTGCGTAAAATCAAAGACAGCTTACCTGACGGTTCAATTAAAAAAATGGCGCAGGAATTTGAACTATCTGAAGAAACCGTCAGGAATTATTTTGGAGGCGCTAATTACACCAACGGAAAAGCAGTTGGAATCCACATGGAACCCGGTCCAAACGGCGGAATCGTTCTCCTCGACGACACAAAAATTCTGGAAAGAGCCCAGGAATTAGCAGAAAAGGAAACAGTTTAAAAATATTAAATGATAGACATGAAACTGTCCTGAAATACTGGGGCAGTTTTTTTATATTCAGAATTTAAATCTATACCACTTACCAATGAAAAAAAATTTCTTGTTTTTATTTGCAATGTCATTCCTCTGGTTTTCATCTTGCAATACAGGTGAACCGTGGCAATCGCTTTTTAATGGCGAAGATTTAACTGGCTGGGACACATGGGTTGGCCCAATCGAAGAAGATGGCGAACCAGTAGGATTAAACAAAGATCCGCTAAATCTTTTTTCTGTAGTTGACTTGAATGGCGAACAGGTTATCCGTATATCAGGAGAAGTAAACGCTTCACTGGCAACGCAGGAAGAATTTGAAAATTACCATCTGATTATGGAGTTTAAATGGGGAGATGAAGTGTTTACAAGATACAATTCAGGTCTTCTCTATCACAGCTACGGAGAGTTTGGCGTAGGGCTCGGCGTTTGGATGAGTTCCCATGAATTGCAACTTTGGACCGAAAATATTGGCGATTCCTACCGCATGGGAAAATCGTATTGCGAAATTCCGATGGTTCAAAATGAAGACGATCAGTATGTGTACTCTCCGGGTGCTGAAAAAATTCCATCTGTACCTGACACTCCTACCCGAATTGTTGCAAAAAACGCTGACTACGAAAATCCAATGGGTGAATGGAATACAGTTGAAATTTATTGCTTCGACAGAACATCGGTACACGTAGTCAACGGAAATGTTAACATGGTGAATTACAATTCAGGCAAATATTTAGGCGAAAATAACATCGAGCCACTCACAAAGGGTAAAATTCAGTTGCAGTCTGAAGGCGGAGAGTTGTTTATTAAATCCATAAAGGTGAAACCTATTGAAGAAATTCCCGCTGAAATGTTGCCGTAAATCAGAATAAATACTGATTTGAAAATCCGTTTCTGTAAATTTTGCAGGAACGGATTTTTTATGTACGGAAAATTTTAACCATTAACCGTGTGATTGAATGTTAAATTGTGGATTATACTTCATGTCTTTTTTTGAATTAAAAGGAAGAAAAGTGTATTCTTGCAATTAATTTTTTTAATCATTTCGAAATGGCTAATAAATCTTTCCGCGAGCAATTAACCCCAAAAAACACCATCCTCGGAGTCCAGTTTTTATTTGTTGCTTTTGGAGCAACTGTTTTAGTCCCGCTTTTGGTGGGCATCGATCCTTCAGTGGCACTTTTTACGGCAGGCATCGGCACATTGATTTTTCACCTTATTACAAAAGGAAAAGTTCCCGTGTTTTTGGGCAGTAGTTTTGCATTTATTGCCCCCATCATCGAGGCTACCAAATTGTATGGCTTGCCCGGTACTCTCTCCGGAATAATTGCAGTGGGTGTTGTTTACGGAATCGTTTCTGCCCTTGTAAAAGCCCGTGGAATCAGGTTTGTTGAGCGGCTTTTTCCGCCTGTTGTTGTGGGGCCGGTTATTATAATCATCGGTCTGTCGCTGGCTTCTGCTGCCGTAGATATGGCTAAAACCGACTGGCTGCTTGCAGTTATCACTTTAGCAACAGCCATCGGAGTGGTGATTTTTGGAAAAGGGATGCTGAAACTCATTCCCATTTTTGTTGCCATTATTGTTGGTTACCTTATTGCCGTTATTTTTGGGAAAGTCGATTATTCCGCTATCCAGGAATCAGGATGGCTGCGTCTGCCCGAATTTACAAAACCCGAGTTTCACTGGCAGGCAATACTTTACATGATTCCGGTGGCAATTGCACCGGTTATTGAGCACGTAGGAGACATGTACGCCATTGGCGGTGTTTGTAATAAAAATTTTATTGAGAAGCCCGGGTTACACAAAACTCTTCTCGGAGATGGTATTGCCACTGCATTTGCCGGGTTTTTCGGCGGTGTTCCAAATACTACCTACTCGGAAGTGACCGGCGCAATTACACTTACAAAAATTACCAATCCGTTTGTGTTGCGTATTGCTGCAATTACAGCCATTTTGTTTGCATTTGTGGGTAAAATCAGCGGTTTTCTGAAAACGATTCCTGAAGCTGTTCTGGGCGGAATTATGCTGCTGCTGTTTGGTATGATTGCTTCCATCGGTATAAAATCGCTGGTAGAATCAAAAACCAATATGGCCGATACCCGTAACCAGGTGATTGTTTCGGTAATACTCACTGTTGGAATTGGTGGTGCCATTATCAAATATGGAACTTTTTCACTGGCCGGAATCGGTTTGGCGGCGCTCGTGGGAATTATCATGAACCTGGTTCTGCCGCAAGGCAGAAAAGAGTAGTTTTTTTCAACATATTAATTTGAAAATAGCCTGGGTTGTATTAACTTGTATAAAATTATACAGCCTGATGCCGCTTCAGAAGCCATTATTAATTCTCTTGTTTGCTGTTCATTTTTTGTGCTTTCCGTATTTATGCAAAGGGGAAAGCGATTATCCTGAAAATGAAAAAAGACGACAACCGGTTATTGATTCCCTTTTTGCTTTATCTTCTTTAAACATTAGCATTAATAATGAAATTGCCTTGTTATACGTTGAAAAGGGGAAAGAACTTTTAGATGAAATTGAGTATGTGCAGGGTGAGCAAAAATACTTTTTAATTAAAGCTCAAATTGCGTATTACGACGACTGTTACAAAGAAGCTCTTGCATACCTGGATTCTCTCGGAAGCATACTCCCCCTGAATATTGCCAGTCCTGATTTGGGCCGCTATTATTCATTAAAAGCATTGGTAAACTATTATATTGGATACCAGGAGTTATCCATTGAAATGAATCTGAAAGCCATTTCGGTTTATGAAAAACTGTCCGATTTTTCCGATATTTCTGTTTGTTACAACGCCATCGGAAAAACTTACCTGGATCAGGATGAATACGAAATTGCAGAACGGTATTTTAATCTGGCGTTTGATTTCAATCAAAAAATTTCGGATAATAACTCCCTTGGGATGATTTTTATTAATAAAGGTTGTCTGAAAATTGAACAAGACAGCCTTGATTTAGCCATGCAATTCTTCACAAAAGCTTACGATTTATTCCTTGAGGTAGGCGACATGCGAAGAATTGCGATTTCGCTCTATAATATTGCTAAGGTAAAGTCAAAAATCGGGGAATTTGCCGATGCCATTGCCAAGCTGGATCAATCATTAAATATTTTTCAAAAGCTCGATGAAAAGTATGGGCAAGCCATGGTGCTTTCACGAAAAAGTATGATTTACAGGGAGTCAGGAAATTATGATTTGGCTACTAAATTTGGTGAAGAGGCTTATTCACTTGCAGCACAAATTAACAGCCAGTCTTTACAAACCGAAGCACTTTTCCAGCTCTCCAAAGCATACAAATTTTCAGGTGATTATTTCAAAGCGCTGGAGAAGTTTGAAGCCTACCATGCAAATAAAACTGCGTTGGATTCGAAAAACAGCGCCAAACGGATTTCTGAGATTGAATACAAGTCACAACTTTCGGCCAACGAAAAAGACATTCAGCTTCTCAATCAAAAGAACAGGGCCAGAACCTTGCAGGTTTATTTTCTTATTGTATTTGCCGGAATTATTCTTATTTCAACTTTTGGGTTGTTACTTTTTTTAAGACTGAAAAACAAGAACCTGCG
>DATFJO010000002.1:0-2553 GCA_035269145.1 Tangfeifania sp.
AGAACAAGGGCAACATAACTTTGAGCGCCTTCCACTTCTTCCCAGTCAAAGTAAAAATATTTTTGTACTTCATCGAAGGCTGTTGAATCGAGCCGGGCAAAACCGAGGTTATTCATTTCCTGAACATCGCTAATTTCTAATAATTCACCCTCATTACTCACCACATTAAAAACATAACTTCCGGCCGGAACAGATTCTTCACTGGCATAATCCTCATCAACAGGTTCTTTATAAAATGTATAACTGCTGTTCGGATGTTGCTCCAATTCAATTGTGCCCCCGTCATCAGGCAACGTAACTGTAGCTGTTGTCATTTCCTTGTTACCGTGTACATAATAAGAAACGCCGGTAACTGTATCGCTATCAATCACTTTACGCAGATAAATAACATCGGTACTAACATCGAAATCAACACTTTCTTCTTTTTGGCAGCCTGCAGAAAACAGGGCTGCAACCGACAGCATGATAACACTGAATTTCAAAATCTCTGGTCTTTTCATCACTTTTAATTATTTATAAAACTTTAATTTAATTTCTTCTATTTGCTTTAAAAACTGAACCTTCCGGTAACAACAAGGAAAACTCCTGAGTATTTTACCGCACTAAAACTCTTTACAAAGATTTCAAATCGGGGAAATGGTTGCGTCGGAAAGATATTTTTTTCAATTTTATTTTACGATCGAAAAAATATGAAACTAAAAATACCCCTTAGCTAAGTTGAAATCGATTATTAAGGCTGCACTTTTTTCAGTCCGGATTATTCACAAATAATCCCTATCTCCGATAGCGACTAAGATTCAGTAATCCCGAGCCCTCGGGACAACTTCATCTAAGTCGGGATTAACCTGAATTTTATTCATATTTTTAAAGTTTATGAATAGTTCAGGTTAGATTTATTCTGAAAAAATCCAGAATGCGATCAAAAAAAATGTATTTTCGTTTCATAAATCAAAAGAAAGAATTGTGTCGAAAAATCTGGTAATTATTCCCACCTATAACGAAAAAGAGAATGTGGAGAAGATGGTGCGAAAAGTATTCTCGCTTCCTACGCCGTTTCACCTGTTAATAGTTGAAGACAATTCGCCCGACGGTACCGCAGATATTGTCAAACGGCTCATGAAAGAATTTCCCGAACAGCTTCACATTCTGGAAAGAAAGGGCAAGTTGGGCCTGGGAACAGCCTACATTGCCGGGTTCAGATGGGCGCTTGAACGCGATTATGAATACATCTGCGAAATGGACTGCGACTTCTCGCACAATCCGGATGATTTGGTGCGGCTCCAGAAAGCCGTTGAAGAGGGTGCTGATTTGGCAATCGGTTCACGCTATATTTCCGGCATTAATGTAGTGAACTGGCCATTGGGCAGGGTACTGATGTCTTATTTTGCCTCTGTTTACGTCAGGGTGGTTACCGGAATGAAGGTGCGTGACACCACCGCCGGATTTAAGTGTTACCATCGCCAGGTTTTAGAAGCCATAGACTTTGACAAAATAAAACTGATAGGTTACGGGTTTCAGGTTGAGATGAAATTCACCGCTCACAAATTCGGATTTAAAATTGTTGAAGTGCCCATTATTTTTATCGACCGCCAGGAAGGAACTTCCAAAATGAGTGGCGGCATTTTCAACGAAGCATTGTGGGGAGTGATGAAAATGAAAATCAGAAGCTGGTTTAAAAAGTATGAAAGATCAGAACAAAACTAAACTACGTATATAAACAGAATTAAATTTAAGAGGCTGCGGTTGCAGCCTTTTTTCTTTCAGAAATGTTATTCAGAAAGGAATACATTAACTTTGCAAGAAAAGCGGAAATATGAAAACACTTATAAAAAACGCCACCATTATTAATGAGGGACTGAAATTTAAAGGAAGCGTACTAATAAGCGATAAGATAATCGAAAAAGTTTTTCCGCATAAATTGCCCGAAAATCCTGATTTAAAAAACACCGATATTATTGATGCTGAAGGGTTGTATCTTTTGCCGGGAGTCATCGACGACCAGGTACACTTTCGTGAACCAGGACTGACCCACAAAGGCGAAATTGCCACAGAAAGCCGCGCGGCTGTAGCAGGCGGCGTCACAACTTACATGGAAATGCCCAACACCAAACCGCAGGCTGTAACGCAGAAAGAACTCCAAAAAAAATACGATCGGGCAGCAGAAGTTTCACCGGCCAACTACTCATTTTACATGGGAGCTACCAACGACAACCTTGATGAAGTTTTAAAAACCGATCCTTCGAAAGTTTGCGGCATAAAAGTGTTTATGGGCTCCTCCACCGGAAACATGCTGGTTGACGACGAAGAAACGCTTTCTGAAATATTTAAAAACGCTCCCACATTGGTTGCCACACATTGCGAGGACGAAGCAACCATTCAAAAAAACCAGGAAATTGCCCGGAACCGTTATGGAGAAAATGTTCCGATTTCGCGCCACTGCCACATTCGCAGCGATGAAGCCTGTTACAAATCATCGTCGAAAGCCATTGAACTGGCTTCCAAATTTGGAACCCGGTTGCATATTTTGCATTTGTCTTCGGCAAAAGAGATGAG
>DATFJO010000003.1:0-9672 GCA_035269145.1 Tangfeifania sp.
TGGTAAGCTGGTTTATGATGTTAAAATTTGGTTCAAACCTGAATGGTTACAAAATTTCAAAAACTGTCGTGTATATTTATTTCACCGGTTTTATAGCAGGATTATTTCTAATTACTTTTTTAATGCAAAAGGGATATATCAGCCTCCCTGAAAACCCCGATACGACTATTGTCCGAATCATTGTTTTATTAAACCTGGCAGTTCATTTAATATTGGTATTTCCTTTTTTACGCCCAAAAAAAAATGCAGAAACAATTTTTCAGAAAAATGAATTGCAAAAAACATTCTTCATTTACGTTACAGGAGTAGTGCTTTACAGCATCATTTTATCTTTTTTCGAGATTTTCGGATATGTTTCTACCAATTTAGCGATTCTGCTGCTTTTTGCGGTGAGTATTATTTTTCCGGTAAGATTAAAATACCTGCAACAGGAAAAGCAGGAAGAAAAAAGAAGCATCGATTATAACACGTTCTGCGCTGAATATGAAATCTCAAAACGTGAGTCGGAAATAATTTGGGAAATTTGCACCGGAAAAACCAACAAGGCGATTGCCGAAAAATTATTTATTACCCTTCAAACAGTTAAAGATCATAATCATCGTATTTACACAAAAACGCAGGTAAAAAGCCGGGTTCAACTGGCTAACCTTGTAAGGGAAAAAACCGGACTGGCAGAATTTTAGCTCACCGGTTATTCTTCAAAAAACATATCTTCCTTTATCCGCTCAATCCGGTCGAGTGCATAATTTACATTTTTGGCTGCTTCCCCGCCCTCTTTCAAATAAATCTGGTAATAATTCAGCGCCAGTGTTTTATTCGAATTGAATTCTTCGTAGGTAGTGGCAATTTCGAAAAGCACTTCGTGCGCTCCCGGGTTTAATTCGTAAGCTTTTTTCAGTGCTTCTATCGATTCTTTAAACTTCCGTTGCTGACCCCGAATCTGCCCAAGGTGATGGTACATTTCAGGCAGGTAAGTGGGATACGACATATCAATAGCTCCTTCCATAAATTCTTCGGCCATTTCGTAGTTTGCCAGTTTTTTGTTGCATAAACTTCTGTAAAACAACACAAAAGAATCGTTGGGATTGAGCGAGTAAAGCGATTTTAAAACCTTCATCGATTGTTGTTCATCACCCGCGAAGTAACAACTTATGGCATAATTCAGGTTAATTTTGTAGACTGAATCACCGTCGGCAGAATAGTAATTCTCAAATTCAGTCATGGCATTTTCGTAATTACGCAGGCCGAAATGAAAATTGGCCATTTCGAGGTAAAAATCCGGATCTCCTGGAAATTGTTCCAATCCTTTTTCAGCGATCGAAAAAATTTTGTCGTAATTTTTCCGGGCTGCATAAAGTTTCATTAAGTTGAAATAAGATGAATAATCACGCGGATTTAATTCCAGCACCTTTTCATACAAACTTTCTGCCTGCTCTTTTTTATTGGTTTGATAGGCGCAATATGCATATTGTTTGTTCCAGTAAACATTGGTTGAATCAGCCTGATAAATCTTATCAAAAACCTCGTAACCTTTCCGGTAATTTTTCAGGTTGATGTAATTGCGGCCAAGTTTACCGGCCAGTTGCAGATTGGTTGTGTCGAGCTGATAAGCACTTTCGAAGTGAGGTAAAGCATCGTGGTAATTTCCCAAAACTGCATGTGCTTCGGCAAGTTCCTGTAAAATTTCCGGCTGGTTTGGTGCTAACTTCTGAGCCGATGTAAATGCTATTACAGCTTCTCCAAAATTCTGCAACTGGTTATAAACCATTCCTTTTTTCAGGTATAATTCAGCACTGGGATGATTTTGAATTCTATTCTCAATTTGCTGGAGGGCAGCATCAAAATTTTTATTTAATATCAGCAAATCAATGTTTTCCTGCGAAAAAGAAACCGCTGATATACTGATAAACAAAGCAGTTAAAAAGTGCGTAACGGTTTTCATGAGACAGTTTTTTTTGATGTGGGCATCAGCCCGGCGTTATTCATTAATTTATTGTAAAGCAAAATTTATCGGAACTGTATAGCTGACATTTACGACTTCCCCTTTTTGTTTACCCGGATCCCATTTTGGCAGCGAATTGATTACCCGAAGTGCTTCCTTGTCGAGAGCGGGATGAATACCCCTTGCTATTTTGGCGTTGGTAATCTCTCCGTTTTTGGCAACTACAAACGAAACGAAAACCTTTCCCTGAATATCATTCTCAACAGCAATACCGGGATATTGAATTGAACCGGTTATTTCTTTCCGGAGAGCAGTTTCTCCTCCCGGAAATTCCGGCATGTCTTCCACCATATAAAATACTTCATCATTCCCGGTTTTATCTTTTATTTCAGCATTTTCTTTTTTCAGCAGCAAAACATTTTCCACACTGTCATATTCAGTTTCCAAACCTGAATTATCAGCAATTAGCTGTTTTACTTTTTCCAGATTTTCAACGGCTCCTTCAATTTTCAGTTTTTCGTTCTGAATCGTCATCTTCAACGTTTGTTCCTTCGCTGATTTTGGCATTTCAAATGATTCTTTTTTTTCACACGCGAAAACAACAACCAGTCCGGCAGCAGCCAAAATTCCAAAAATCATCTTCCAGTTGGCAACTTTCGACGATTCCAGTTTCGACATCATTTTTATCCGTTTTTTTATCAGCGAATAATTAAAATTATTGGCGATTTCAAATTTCTCACCTATGTATTGATTGAGCAATAATTTTTTATAGTAACCACGATTAATGCCTGAATTCAGCACAGCCTGGTCAGCCAGGTATTCATGATTTTCGCGGATAGCGCGGCGCAGCATCCACATAAACGGATTGAACCACTGGAAGATGGAGAGTATTTCAAGAATAATTACATCGAAAGTATGTCCCTGTTTTACGTGCTCCAGTTCGTGTGCAATCATTTTATGATGATCATTTTCTTTTTGAAGGGAATCGCTCAAAAAAACATAGTTTAAAAATGAAAACGGACTGACGTCTTTTTCGAGCGTAATTAAATTGAATCCATCCATTTTTCTCACCGGATTTTCGGAGATGAGCCAGACGATGCGTACAACCCTGACCAAAAAGCGGAGAAATAGAAATACCAGTCCAGCGAGGTAAACAAAAATGATGGCTTCTGCAGAAAGAATTGCTTCCTCGATGCTTCCTGACAAATCTTTGCCGTATACCGTAACTGCTTCAATTAAATTGCGGTAAGGAGTTACCGTAATTTCGGCCAGCATTACCGGATTGGCATTGAACACCTGGAATCGAAGAAATGGCAGCACTACGGAAAAAAGGACTGAACCAAGCAGAAAAAAACGGTTCAGTTTAAAAAATGTTTCTTTCCTCAAAAACAATACGTAAATGAGTGAAAACAGGGAAAGACTAATCCCCGATTCCAATATAAAATTAACTGCGCTGTTCATTGTCGTCCGGATTTTCGTTTTCCAAATCGCGTTTTACGTCATCCATCAGTTCATCCAAATCAGTAAGGCTCATATTGTCTTCTTTGGCAAAAAATGAAACCATTTCCTGGAAAGAACCACTGAAATAATTCCGCATAAAATTTTTCATGTACGAACGGGTGTATTCTTTTCTGGAAATTAACGGGTAATATTCATGAGTTTTTCCGTAGGCGTTGTGTCCTATAAAACCTTTTTTTTCGAGGATGCGAACAATGGTCGAAACAGTGTTGTAAGCGGGTTTGGGGTCGGGCATCTCTTCAACAAGGTCTTTTACAAATGCTTTTTCCTGCTTCCAGAGAAGCTGCATTACCTGTTCTTCAGCTTTGGTAAGTTCTTTCATTTTTTAGTTTTAAAGAATTTAAGACACAAGTTCTAAAATAACAAAAACTGTACCTAAAACTAATCTATTAGTTTTTCAACTACCGGTTTAGTTTTTTTGAAGTTCTTTTTTATCGCCAAGCGAGAAATTGATTGGAAGAGTAAACTCTACATCCACTTTTTTCCCGCGTTGTTTTCCGGGAGTCCAGTCAGGCATTGATTTTATCACGCGCAAAGCCTCTTTATCGAGCGACGAATCGACACCTCTTACAACTTTTGCGTTTTTTATGTTTCCGTTTTTCGAAACTGTAAATGTTACAAACACTTTTCCTTCTATCCCTTTTTCTTTGGCAGTTTCAGGGTACTGAACATTATCTGCAATGTATTTTCGCATTGTTTTTTCACCTCCCGGAAATTCAGGCATCTCTTCTACCATCCGGAAAATGACTTTTTCAGTTTCAGCAGCTTCATCTATTCCATTTTCTCCGTTTAATTTAAACTGAATAGGAACTGTAAATTTCACGTTAACAGTTTCACCTCTTTGCTTGCCGGGCTTCCATTTGGGTAAACTATTTATAACGCGCAACGCTTCCTTATCAATCGAAGGAGCCACTCCTCTTTCAATGAATGCATCTTTCACATTTCCATCTTTTGCTACCACAAATGAAATAAATACTTTTCCTTCAATGTTATCCTTCTGAGCTTCCTCCGGATATTTAATATTATCTGCAATGTATTTTCGCATAGCTTTTTCACCCCCCTGAAATTCAGGCATTTCCTCTACCACATAAAAAACTTCTTCGTCATTCTGGGCATTTCCCGGAATTGCTATAATTGCTGCTAACATTAACAATAATAAAAATTCTAATCTTTTCATTTTCAATCATTTTATTTTTTGTAATTCAATCACTCCGCTTTTCTAACCAGGTGTAAGTTAAATTGCAACTATAAATACCTCAAAATCAATTATTACTGAAGCTGAAAATTAATAACTGCGTTGTAATAAACTTTAACCGGTTTTCCACGTTGTTTGCCCGGCTTAAAATTTGGCAAACTGTTTATTACCCTCAAGGCTTCCTGGTTCAACGACTGATCAACACCTCTTAAAATTTGTGCATCGCTCACAGCTCCATGTTCATTCACAACAAATTTCACGTACACTTTTCCCTGAATGCCGTTCTCCTGGGCTATCACAGGATATTTCACTGCATCGTTAATATATTTGTACAGTGCTCTGTCACCACCCGGAAATTCTGCCGGATCTTCAGCAAAATAAAAAATTTCGTCTTCTGTCTCCTCCTCTTCTTCATGCCTTTCCAACACCGGCTGAATATCGATAATTGTTTCCTCGTCGGCTTCAGAATCTTCGATTTTAAGTTCTTCATCAATTTCAACATCGTTCTCCACAATGTTCAAAACCTCAACCACTTGGGGCGGCGGCGGAGGTGGCGGAGGCTTTACTTCCGGTTCGCGGGTAATCGGAATTATCTCCTCTTCCACTTCTTTTGACTGAACAACTCCCAGCGATTCGGCTGCGGATGGTTTTGCTTTCCATTCAAAGGCCAGAAATGTTGCACCGAGCGCCAATACCAGGCCAATTAAAAAGAAGGTGTTCCTTTTGTTCTCAAGGTCTGCTTTTTTCGATTTTTTAGTTTCCATAATCATTAATTGTTTTCCGGTTTTACATGTAATTCGTTATCTCAAATATAAAACTAAACTTTTAGTTTTCAAACTAAAATATTAGTTATTTTTGACATAATCATGTTAATACCTTGAACTTTAAATAATTACAAAACTAATTTTTTAGTTTAAATTAAGAATCGGAGTTATATGTTGAGGATTAGAAAATTTCCGTCAGACAGGCACAAAACGTCTGACGGAAAACAGAGAAGGTCAAAATTCTATTTAAAGAGTTCTTTCAAGCCTTTGCCCAGTTTGTCGAGTGATTTTTGCAAATCGTCTTTAGTTGATTTTTTGACTTCTTCAGTGATTTTTTTCCGGGCTTCATCGAGGTTGATTTTTACCTGAGCCTCTCCTACCGGTCCCTGAACCAGAACAGATGCAGGAATGACTTTAATACGTTCCTCGCCGGGTAAAACGTTCAGAATACTTTGAATATCGGGGCCAAAAGCTTCTCTTTCCACCTGAAAATCCAACCGCATATCCACCAGGTTTTCGGTATTGATACTTCCGGAAACTGTAGTTTCCTGGCCTGCAATTTTGGTGGTAAAAGGCTTAATCTGAATTCCGCCGTCCTCAATTGTGATGCTGGCTCTAAAATCATCGATTGCCACGTTATTGAGTTTTTCAGCTTCCAAAATTCCTTTGAGCTGATTGAATACCGGCGAACCGACAATTCTAAGATTTTCAGTTCCAAAAACTCCCTGGCCGTCGATAGTTGGTCCGATGAGACTAAAAGTCGGACTCAACCGGCCGCTGACTTTTAAATCAGTATTGATCTCACCCTGACTTTGCCCGGCCACCGGAACCAGTTTTCTAAAACCGGTCAGTGTTTTATAGGCCTCAGTAATGCCGAAACCGTCGGCATTCAAGCCAAAGTCGAATAGCGGCTGATTTTCCGGTGTATTTTGATAAGAGCCGGTCAACTGCAGGGTTCCATTCAACATTTGCATATTTAAACCGTCGAGAACCAGCTTGCCATTTTGGGCAGTTATTCGTCCGTTTACGTTGGTTATAGTCAAACGATCGAACAGAACGCGCTGAATATCCGACTGAAATGTAAAATCGATATTTTCGGGAATGTCAAAAGCCAGCGTTTCAGTTTCAGGCTCTTGTTCAACTTCTTCCTCTAATGCCAACAAACGCAATAACTCATTCAGGTTAACGAGCGAAGAATTTAAACTCAAATTACCTGCAAGTGTTCCGTCAGTAAAATAGTATCCCAGATAATTCGATACGCTTCCTTTCAAGTTGAAATCGCTTTGCCCAACATTTACTGTAAATTCGCTCAGTGTAACATCGCGCGGCGAAAAATCGAGCCTGCCTCCAGGAATTAAAACCTGTTGTGTAAAATTCGGTGAATCATACACAAAATCAGATAAAATTACTGTT
This sequence comes from Tangfeifania sp., assembly GCA_035269145.1. Lineage (GTDB taxonomy): Bacteria > Bacteroidota > Bacteroidia > Bacteroidales > Prolixibacteraceae > Tangfeifania. Next base: position 6,833 of record DATFJO010000003.1, read on the forward strand.
CCGTCTGAATTAATATTTTTGTAGTTTTCATTTTCGATGGCTGAATAATTTCCGCTCACTTTAACATCTGCATCAATCAATCCGGCAATGTAAACGCTGTCCATTGGCAGTGCGTCTTTTAAATCGTTGAAATTTATTTTGCCTTTCAACGCACCGTCAAAATAGGGATCTGCAATCAGATTATTCATGACAAGTGAAAAATCAACCGGATTATCTTTTACCTCGGCGTGTGCCTTTTCAACTTTCACTTCGGTTAAATTCAACTCCCCCTGTGGTTTTGAAACTTCCACACTGGCCGAAATCTTTTTAATTTCTTCAGGAAGTCCGGCATAATGGAGGTTCCCGTTTTCAACTACCATATCGAGCTGAAAAGCCGGATAATTTTCCCCGATATAATATCCGTTTGCCTGACCGGTAATTGTTGCCGTTCCGCTGGTTTCAATATTTTCAAGATAACTTTCATAGCCGGGCGGAACCAGGGCCAGAAAATTATCGAATCCTGATTCTTTGGTTTTAAGATTGAGGTCGAAAAACATGCTATCGTTCGGAATTTGAATCATCCCTCCTATTTCGAGCGGCAAGCGGTTAAGCAACAACTCATTTTCACTGATTGATATGTCCATTTTTTCATAATCGATATTGAGCTTTGTTTGTGTTTCAACCGACAATCCGGAAATATAATCTGTTCCCTGGTAACGAATCAGAAAACGTTCTGCGTCTCCATCTACATCCAGGTCGGCCGAGGTTCCGTACATTTTCCCTGAAATAATAAAATTGATGTTTTCAAGTGCAACCATCATGTTTGTTTCCCGGTCGTCGTAGACAAAATTGGCTGAAACGATTCCGATTTTTTCGAGTTGCAAATTAAGCGTTTGTTCCGTTTCGGGTTCAGGCGAGGCATCGGCTGATTCAACCAACAAATCCCAATTTACATTACCTGATTCAGCCACTACCAGTTTCAATTCCGGTTCTTTAAGATTAATCTCCTCTACCTGCATATCTTCGGCGTTGAACAGTTGCAGCAAACCGGTGTGGGCACTTACAGCATCTGCCTTAAAAAGTGTATCTGCACTAAATTCTCCTTTGCCGGTTACCGTAACATCGCGCAGTTCAACTGTGAGTTTTGGAAACGGACGGAACAACGAAAGGCTGAACCCTTCAAATTCTACTTCGGCGTTTACATTCTTATTGATTGTGGTTTTGGTTTTCTCCATCAAAGTATCTTTAAAAAACAATGGGATGGCAGCGAGAGCCGCCAACAGCAAAACCACAACTATTCCTATAATTATTAATGTCTTTTTCATTTTTCTATTTTTTAAATCATGGAACCACTTAGAGTGGTGCCATGAATAATTTCGACAAATCTCTAACACGTGGCACCACAATAGTGGTTCCAAGAGTTTCCAATTCCAGCACTATCAACTTTCAAAAAAATCAATTAATCGTTCATCAACAAAATATTTTGTCTGTATTTTAATCTCATCAATGTTTAAATCTAAAATCTCCATGGTGAGTTTTTTATTCACCAAAGTACCATTTCTTTTACCAACATAATCTTTGTATGATGAAAATTCCCAATCTTCAGGATTCTTCACTAACCCTGCGACAATAGGATTTTGATGAATATAATGGAAGCAGTAGAAATCATATCCTAATTGTCCGGGTAAAGAAATGTGATCATTCTCAATCTCTGTTAGGTTCTTCATTTTTGTGTTTTGTCTGAATAATGAACCGGTTTTGTTTTCCTGCTTATTTATTGCCCGAGTGTAGCTGCTAAGCATAATTCGCAAATTATCAGAAAAAACAGATACTTCAGCATCATTCTGATGTGTGACAAATTCCGATTTTTCCGTTGTGTAAATCATTAAATGAAAATGGTTGGGCATCAAACAATAAGCCAGAATTTCACAATGTGGAAAAATGTGTTTTCGGATTTTATGCAGAAAAAACAGGTAATTATCGCGCTTATAGAATAATTGCTGGCGATTATTTCCCTGATTGTACATATGAAAAATCTGGTCTCTTTCGGGCATTGAATGATATTCTTTTCTTTTTTAACCAAGTTAGGGATTTTTTTGCACAACTCAATTCGTGTCACCACTCCATGTTTCACACAGCTCGTTCATGCAACTCGTGGCACCACTCCAGTGGTTCCACGATTAATCCTTCAGTATCAACCGACGCAACATTTGCAGCGCTGTTTGGCTGGAGCGAATAATATTTCGTTGGCGGTTATCACCAAAAACGTATTTTTCGGCAAGCACTTTATTTTCACCTGCAACTGCAATCCAAACTGTTCCCACCGGTTTGCCGGTTGTTCCGCCTTCCGGCCCTGCAATACCAGTTGTTGAAATGGCATAATCTGCATTCATTTTCCCTTTTACTCCTAAAACCATCTCGCGGGCAACCTGTTCACTCACTGCACCATTTTCCTGCAATGTTTTTGGTTTTACTCCAAGCAATTTTTCTTTTATTTCGTTGGAATAAGCTGTGACAGCACCTTTAAAATATGCAGAACTACCAGCCGCTGAAGTAATTAAATGCGAAATGTAACCGCCGGTACAACTCTCTGCAATGGCGAGAGTTTTTTCCCTTTCTTTCAGGAGTTTGCCAATTATGCCAGCCAGTGTATCGGTATCGTACCCAAAAATATTGTCAGGTATTATTTTCTGAAGTTTTTCTATTTCACCGTCAACCTGCTTTTTTAACTGGTTTTTATCTTTTCCGATTGCCGAAAGCCGCAACCTGACTGCCATTGGATTGGGCAGGTAAGCCAGCTTCACATTTTCAGGAAGCGCGTCTTCCCATTTTTCAATTTTTTGAGCCAGCATCGATTCGGG
>DATFJO010000004.1:0-3110 GCA_035269145.1 Tangfeifania sp.
GTATCTGAACGGTAAAAAAGTGGGCGACGATGTGCTGGTGCCCAATCAAACCAACTATGGAAAACGGGAAGGGCTGCTGCAACAAAACATTCCATTACCCGACGATTTTCGCGGTTATAAAGTGATGTACCTGGCTTATGATATTTCAGATCAACTCAAACAGGGGAAAAATGCAGTAGGCGGAATTTTGGGAAATGGTTTTTACAATCCGGCCAAATACTGGGCGCAGGGATACGGTACACCACGTTTTTTGGCACAAATTCATGTGACTTACGAAGACGGTTCTGAAGACGTAATAGTGTCCGACCAAACCTGGAAAGCTTCCAAAAGCCCGATTCTGATGGACATGGTTTTTTACGGTGAGCATTACGATGCGCGTAAAGAGCAACCCGGCTGGTGCACTGCCGGATTCGATGATTCGGATTGGGAAAAGGTAGCCATCAGGAAAGCGCCATACGGAAAACTAATGGCGCACACCGCTTATCCCGATAAAGTAGTAGAACGCATAAAACCCGTTCGCATCGAGCAGATGTACAATGGCAACTGGTTGGTTGATTTTGGCGAGGAAGTTTCCGGCTGGGTAAGATTTGACGGCATTGAAGGCCCCGAAGGCCATAAAATTGAAATCAAATACCTGTGCAATACCTACTCCGGTGATAACTCTTATGTTTTCAGCGGGAACGGAAAAGAAGATTACGCAGCACGGTTTAACTGGTTTATTTTCCGGCAGGTGGAAGTGGTAAATTTTCCGGGAGTATTGGCACCCGAACAAATTACCGCGGAAGTGGTAAATACACAAGTTGAAAAATCTGCCGGTTTTGAGACTTCAAACCCGATGTTCAACAAGCTGAATAAAATATGGCAGCGCACGCAAACCGACAATATGCACGGGGGAATTGCCAGCGATTGTCCGCACCGCGAACGTTCACCCTACACCGGCGACGGGCAGGTGGCATGTGTTACCGTTATGCACAATTTCGACACAAAAAATTTCTACCATAAATGGATACAGGATATTATTGAAGCACAAATAGTGGAAACCGGTTATGTTCCCAATGGTGCGCCGTGGCAGCCGGGTTGCGGGGGTGGTGTGGCCTGGGGAGCGGCCATTAATATTATGCCCTGGGAATTTTACCTGCATTACGGTTCCAAAGACATTCTGGAAGATGCGTACCCGGCAATGAAGAAATACATCCGGTACATGAAAACCTGGGTGAATGAAAACGGAATCATGCATCAGCAGCGGGTGGGGAAAGACGGCGAAGTGCTGAAATGGTTCAACCTTGGCGAATGGGTCACTCCCGGGGAACTGCCGCCGGACGATCTCGTGCATACCTTTTATTTCTGGCGGTGTGCGGATTTAACGGCCAAATCAGCCGGAGCGTTGGGAAAAGACGATGAGGCAAAAGAATATGCTGAACTGGCTGAAAAAACCAGAGATGCTTTTATGACGCATTTCTGGAATGAAGAAAAAGGAACATACGGCGATGCGGGCGCCAATGTTTTCGCATTGCGAATGGGTGTTCCCGAAGTTAAGTACGACAGAGTAATTTCGGCATTGAAAAAGAACATCAATGAAAACGACGGTCACCTCGATACCGGAATTTTCGGCACACAGTTCTTTTTTGAAGTTCTCTCTGAAAACGGTTTGCACGAAATGGCTTATGAAGCCATGAACAAACGCGACGAGCCATCTTACGGACGCTGGCTGGAACTGGGCGCCACCACAACCTGGGAAAAATGGAGTACCGACGGTTCGCACAACCACCCAATGTTTGGCGGCGGAATGGTATGGTTGTACCGCAAGCTGGCAGGAATGAATGCCGATGAAAATGAACCGGGTTACCGTCACATCATTTTCCGTCCGCAGCCGGCGGGCGACATTTCGTATGCAAAATATTACAACAACACTTCTTACGGAAAAGCCGGAATTCACTGGAAAAAAAGCAGTAACAATGAATTTTCAATGAATATTTCTGTTCCGGTGGGTTGCCGGGCAACTGTTTATGTTCCTGTTTCGGAAAATCAGCAGGTGACAGAGAGCGAAACAAAAGCAGCAGACAATGAATTTATTACGGCTGCCGGCGAAGAGGAGGGGTATAAAATTTTCAGGGTGGAAAGCGGAAATTACAGTTTTACAGCACAATAAAAATCCGGCTTAAATTTTTCGGTTAAAAAAAAAATCCCGATTTTGTGCCTCATTTTTCAGCAAAAACTAAAATAGATGGCAAAGCAAACCAAAGATTCAAATGTGGATAAGCTCCCCCAAAGCACAGGGGTGCTGAGGTGGATTGAAATTATGGGCAATAAACTGCCTCACCCGTTCTGGTTATTTGTATGGATTACCGTTTTCATTATTGTTTTAAGTGCAATTGCAGCTTTTAGCGGCCTCAGTGCGGTTGACCCGGGAACGGGTGAAACAGTGGTTCCCAACAACCTGATTTCGGGGTGGGGGCTGCGGCGTTTCCTCGAGGAGATGGTAACCAATTTTGCCCATTTTGCGCCACTGGGACTGGTACTGGTTATGCTGATGGGTGTTTCGGTAGCCGAGCGGAGCGGACTGCTTACCATAATTCTGCGCACCATGGCTTTTGCGGTTCCCCGTAAAATTGTTTTGCCTGTAATTTTCATCATCGGTGCGTGTGGAAATATCGGTTCCGATGCCGGTGTGGTAATTGTTCCGCCCATTGCAGCGTTAATTTTTTCGCAAATGGGGCTTCATCCTGTTGCGGGCCTCATTGCAGGTTATGCCGGCGCCACTGCCGGGTTTACAGCCAACTTTTTTATTGCCGGTACCGATGTGCTTCTGGCCGGTATCAGCACCGAAGTGGTTCAGCAGTTTAATCCCGGTGCCGAAGTAAGTGCAACGGCCAACTGGTATTTTATGATTGTTTCCACCCTGCTGCTTGGTGTCGGGGGCGCCTTTGTGGCATCCCGGTTTACCATTCCGAGGTGCCGCGCATTTTCCTATGGCGATTCAGCGGTTCAGGCGTTCGATGAACCACCCAAACTTACCGCTACCGAGAAAAAAGCATTGCGCTACGCCGGGCTTGCTACTTTAATCTATGTGTTGATTATTGTTGCCCTCCTTCTTCCGGAAAACGCCCCGC
>DATFJO010000005.1:0-3677 GCA_035269145.1 Tangfeifania sp.
GTTGATTTTGATGAGGAGAAAAAAGCTACAATGGTCAGTAATTTGATGGTTGTGCTTTGTGGTGATAAGGATGTTTCTCCGATCGTAAATGCAGGATCACTTTATCAGTAGTAACTCAAAATATCAAGCCATTTAATAAACAGAGATGAATTGAAAGGAGGATTAATGGCAAAGAAAAAATCATTTGTATTGCGAATAGATCCCGGGATGATGGAAGCCGTTGAAAAATGGGCGGCAGATGATTTCAGGAGCATCAACGGGCAGTTGGAATGGATTATTTACAATGCACTGAAGGATGCAAAGCGTCTGAAAAAACAAAAAAACAAAAACGGGGAAGAGTAATTTTGGGTTAGGTTTACATACAGATTTATGGAATAAATATAAACTAAAAAGCGATGAACAAATACAATTACACCTGTCCGAAATGTGGAAATAAGAAAGCAGAACTGGATAAAATCAGAACAACCGGCGCCGGTTTTACACGTTATTTTAATATTCAGAACCGCCGTTTTACAGTGGTTTCCTGCTCCAGGTGCGGCTACACCGAATTTTACAGGGAAGATAAAACAGGGGGAGCCAGCAATGTGCTCGACTTTCTAACCAATTAGCATGCCTTCCTGTTAAGTAGATTTATTCTAAATAAATAAGTTGATATTTAGCAACATAAATTTTGGAAATATTTGTTTGATTGTTTTAAAGTGAATGCTGTAAGGGGTTTAATGAGATATTTTTCACTATTTAAAATAGCTGTCCTTTTCATAAAACTATTCATTTCTGTTTTTTAACTTCTCTTTGCCTTTCCGGTTTTGATTTCTATGGGTTCAATATTTATATTTGCTGCTTTTCTTTCAAAAAACGGAAAGGATTTTTTGTTATCTCCCCGATAATGAAATAAAAGAAACTTAAATAAATTATTTTAGATGAAAGCTTACAAAATAATTGTTTTGGCCAAACAGGTACCCGATACCCGAAATGTTGGCAAAGATGCAATGAAAGCTGACGGGACGGTTAACCGGGCTGCTCTGTCGGCCATTTTTAATCCGGAAGATTTGAATGCGCTGGAACAGGCGCTCCGTATTAAAGATCAGTTTCCCGGAACTACAGTGCAGATTTTAACAATGGGCCCCGGACGTGCTGCTGATATTATCCGCGAAGGATTATTCAGGGGAACTGATGGCGGCATCCTGCTCACCGACAGGGCATTTGCAGGTTCGGATACGCTGGCTACTTCGTATGCAATCGGTCAGGCCTTGAAAAAAATTGGCGATGTAGATATGATTATTGCCGGTCGGCAGGCCATCGACGGCGATACCGCACAGGTGGGACCGCAGGTAGCGGAAAAACTTGGGATGCTTCAGGTTACTTATGTTGAGGAAGTAAAAGAACTTAAAAAAGATACCATTGTTTTGAAACGCAGGCTCGACCGCGGAGTGGAAACCGTGAAGTGCAAGCTGCCGCTGGTAATAACGGTAAACGGAACTGCCCCGGAATGCAGGTCACGCAATGCTAAACTGCTGATGACTTACAAACGGGCCAAAACAGTAACCGAGCTTCAAAAAGAAAACGAAGATTACACTACTTTATACAACGACCGCCCGGAGTTGAATATCCCGGAGTGGACAGTGAACGATATTGAAACCGATGCGTCGCAACTTGGATTGTCCGGGTCGCCTACCAAGGTGAAATCCATCGAGAATGTAGTGCTTCAGGCAAAAGATTCTAAAATTATCTCTTCTGCCGATGCTGATATTGAAAGTATGATGCTGGAACTTCTTGAAAGTCACACCATCGGTTAGTTTTATTTTTGAATTTATAGAAACATGAATAACTTATTTGTTTATTGCGAGATAGAAGATGGCCAGGTTGCCGAAGTGAGCCTGGAGTTGCTGACCAAGGGCAGAACACTGGCCAACGAACTGAAATGTAAACTGGAAGCCATTGCCATTGGTCATAAACTGGATGATGTTGAAAAACAGGTGATGCCCTATGGCGTGGATACATTGTACCTCGCTGATGATAAGCGCTTTTACCCTTATCAAACGTTGCCACACACATCAATTGTTGTGAAATTATTCGAAGAGCAAAAGCCACAAATTGCATTTATGGGAGCTTCTTCCATTGGCCGCGATTTGGGACCACGGGTTTCTTCGGCGCTGCACAGCGGTTTAACAGCCGATTGCACCAGCCTAATAATTGGCGAGCATTACGACAAAAAAGCGGATAAAAATTACGAAAACCTGTTGTATCAGATTCGTCCGGCTTTTGGCGGAAATATCATTGCCACCATTATCAACCCCGATTGCCGCCCGCAAATGGCGACCGTTCGCGAAGGGGTGATGAGAAAGGAAATTGTAGATCCGAAATACAAAGGGAAAGTTGTCAACCTCGATGTTTCGAAATACGTAAGCGACGAAGATTTTGTCGTTGAAATCATCGAGCGGCACATGGAAAAAAGCAAGCTCAATATCAAAGGTTCTCCAATTGTTGTAGCCGGTGGATACGGAGTGGGTTCCAGTGAAAATTTCAAGCTGCTTCACGATTTGGCTGAAGTTTTGGGTGGCGAAGTTGGTGCGTCCCGTGCTGCTGTTGATGCCGGTTATGCGGAACACGAACGTCAAATCGGGCAGACCGGTTTAACGGTTCGTCCGAAATTGTACATTGCCTGTGGTATTTCGGGGCAGATTCAGCACCGTGCAGGCATGGAACAATCGGCACAGATTATTGCAATCAATACTGATCCCGAAGCTCCGATTAATTCCATAGCCGACTATGTAATTACCGGGGACATTGCTAATATCATTCCGAAAATGATTAAGTATTACAAGAAGAATACGAAATAAATTTGAAAAAATGGCAAATTTTTATACCGATAATAAAGAGTTGAGATTTCACTTGAATCATCCGATGATGGAGAAAATCGTTCGGTTGAAAGAACGTAATTTTTCATTCAAGGATGAATTCCAGTTTGCACCGATGGATTACGAAGATGCCATCGACAGTTACGACCGTGTTCTGGAAATTGTGGGTGAAATCTGTGCCGATATTGTTGCGCCTAATGCTGAAAGCATCGACGCTGAAGGACCACAAGTGCTGGACGGACATGTAATTTATGCCCGAGGAACAGAAGAAAATATTAAAGCGCTGAACCAGGCAGGATTGATGGGCATGTCGTTGCCTTACAAATACGAAGGACTCAATTTCCCGATAGTACCTTACATTATGGCTGCCGATATTGTTTCGCGTGCCGATGCCGGATTTGTAAATATCTGGGGATTGCAGGATTGCGCCGAAACCATCAATGAGTTTGCTTCGGAAGAGCAAAAAGAAAAATACCTGCCGCGTGTTTGCAAAGGAGATACCATGGCCATGGATTTAACCGAGCCCGATGCAGGATCCGACTTGCAAGCGGTTCAGCTAAAAGCAACGTGGGATGAAAAAACAGATAAGTGGTTACTAAACGGCGTAAAAAGGTTCATTACCAACGGCGACGGCGATATATCGCTGGTGCTGGCGCGTTCCGAACCGGGGACAAAAGACGGCCGCGGACTTTCCATGTTTATTTACGACAAGCAACATGGCGGAGTCACCGTTCGTCGTATCGAGCACAAAATGGGAATCATCGGTTCGCCTACGTGCGAGCTGGTTTTTAAAGATGCTCCTGCCGAATTGGTGGGTTC
>DATFJO010000006.1:0-3073 GCA_035269145.1 Tangfeifania sp.
AGAGAGAGGCGTTTATCCACACTTTGAAGAACCACAGGATAGGCATGTTAAACACCCTTCCTGGTAAACTACATCGTCCGATCCGCATTCACCACACATGGCATCGTCTGCCAGTGTTCCGTTCGGAATGTATTTTTTAAGTGCTCTTGCAACTCCTGCTTTCCACGAGTTAATGGTTTCATTGTCTAACTGCAGGCTGGTAATTAGTTCAACCACTTTATGAATCGGCATTCCGTGTCGCAATGTGCCTGAAATCAGTTTGGCATAATTCCAGAATACCGGGTTGAATTTATAAGACAATCCTTCAATGGTTGTTTTATACCCGCGCTTGTTCACATACTGGAAATCGTAACGCGATTGTCCTTCTCCGTCGTTGCTTTTAATAATGTAACCTTTCGTAATCGATCGCGGCAACAGGATTCCGTCCTCATCATCAGATAAACCGGTAAATATTTCGTACGGTTTGTTGTCCATTAAACCAATAAAAGCCACCCACTTTTCCTTGTTGTTTTGGAAACGAACTACATCGGCCTCCAGTTTATCCGGACGGTTGGTTGGGAAAACATCGGCTTTCTTCTTGTCTTTACTGTCATTTGAAATAAGCACGCCCGAACGGGAGCCGTCGCGGTATACGGTAACACCTTTGCATCCGCTTTTCCAGGCTTCTATGTAAAGGTTTCCAACCAACTCTTCGGTAGCGGTTGAAGGAAGATTAATGGTAACGCTGATGGAGTGGTCCACCCATTTCTGGATACGTCCCTGCATTCGCACTTTCGATAACCAGTCCACATCGTTTGAAGTGGCTTTAAAATAGGGTGATTTCTTCACCATTTTGTCCAGTTCTTCCTGCGAATATTCACGGTTCAGATCGTATCCCCGGGTTTTCATCCAGGTTTTAAATTTGTGGTGGAATACCGTATACTCTTCCCAGTGATCGCCCACTTCATCCACAAAATCGACACGCACATTTTTATCGTTCGGATTCACTTTCCGACGGCGTTTATACACCGGAAGAAAAACCGGCTCGATTCCAGAGGTGGTTTGCGTCATCAAACTGGTGGTTCCGGTTGGTGCGATTGTCAGCAATGCAATATTTCGGCGCCCGTATTTCATCATGTCTTCATGCAATTTGCTGTCTGCATTTTTCATCCGGTTAATAAACGGGTTAGTGGCTTCGCGTTTTGCATCGTAAATCGAAAACGGTCCGCGTTCTTTAGCCAGAAACACGGATGAACGGTACGATTCCAGGGCAATTGTTTTGTGAATTTCTTCCGAAAAATCAACAGCTATATCACTGCCGTACTGTAATCCGAGTGCAGCCAGCATATCGCCTTCGGCAGTAATGCCGATTCCGGTACGTCGTCCTTCATTGGCTTTTTGTCTGATTTTTTCCCAAAGATTTTTTTCAACAGCTTTAATCTCTTCGTCTTCCGGGTCTGCATTTACTTTTTCAAGAATGGCATCGATTTTTTCCAATTCCAGATCAATGATGTCATCCATGATGCGTTGGGCATAATGAATGTGTTCTTTGAAAAGTTCGAAGTTAAATTTGGCCTCGGGTGTAAACGGATTTTCTACATACGAATAAAGGTTGATTGCGAGAAGGCGGCAGCTATCGTAAGGACAAAGCGGAATTTCGCCGCAAGGATTGGTTGAAACAGTGCGGTAACCCAAATCGGCATAACAATCAGGCACTGACTCGCTCAAAATGGTGTCCCAGAAAAATATCCCCGGCTCGGCTGATTTCCAGGCATTTTTCACAATTTTACCCCAAAGTTTGCCAGCATCAATTTCTTTTTTGTAGATGGGTTTGTCGCTGTTAACCGGATAGCTTTGTGTATAATTGGTACCTGCCTCCACAGCTTTCATAAATTCATCCTGCATTTTTACCGAAACATTGGCCCCGGTTACTTTTCCCTGTTCAAGTTTGGCGTCTATAAAGCTTTCGGAGTCGGGATGTTTGACAGATACCGAGAGCATTAATGCTCCGCGACGGCCATCCTGCGCAACTTCGCGCGTGGAGTTTGAATAGCGTTCCATAAAAGGCACAATTCCGGTAGAAGTAAGGGCAGAGTTCTTGACCGGCGAACCTTTCGGGCGAATATGCGACAGGTCGTGCCCCACACCTCCGCGACGCTTCATCAATTGTACCTGCTCCTGATCAATTTTCATGATGCCGCCGTACGAATCGGAATTGCCATCGTTTCCAACCACAAAACAGTTGGAAAGTGAAGCCACCTGGTAGTCGTTGCCAATTCCGGTCATCGGCCCTCCCTGCGGGACAATGTGTTTAAAGCCTTTCAGCACCTCATAAACCTCTTCTTCTTTAAGCGGATTGGGATACTTTTCTTCAATGCGGGCGATTTCTTTTGCCAGTCGCCGGTGCATATCATCGGGGGTGAGTTCGAAAATATTCCCGAAAGAATCTTTCAGGGCATATTTATTTACCCAAACCCTTGCTGCCAGGTCGTCTCCTTTAAAATACTCCTGGGATGCCTTTACCGCTTCTTCCTGCGAATAAATCTTTTTGCCGGTAGTGGTCGTTGTTGATACTTCGTCGTATGCCATAGTGTCCAGTTAATATATTTAATACTTTTATAATTATCTAAAATAAATTTTGGCAAAAACCTTCTGTCCTGAAATTGTGGAATGCAAGATAAAACACATCCCAAAGAAATGGAATAGTTTTTTGGAATAAAAAATTAAAAGTTATCAACTTTAATTTGTCATGTTGCTGAAATAAAGTATTTTAACCTGTTGCTTTCTGCGAAAAGTTCACCAAAATTGAATTTTTTTTATGAGAAGGGCTTGGTTTTTTGATCGAATTTTCGGGTGAAAAAATCTAAATTTTTAAAGCGTTTGGTGCTAACAAATTATGTGCTAAAAAGTGCTATTTGTTGAAAACTTTTTTTATGATAAGAGATGTCGCTCCAACATTTTCGGCCACATATTTTTTGCTGACTGCCGATGTTTCATCCAGGTAGTTTTTGTCTGCAAACAGCTTTTTCAGGATGAAATTTAAGTCAGCAACGTCTTTAACGGTAAATGCTCCGCCCCTTTTTGTCAAATCCAC
>DATFJO010000007.1:0-2437 GCA_035269145.1 Tangfeifania sp.
GATTTGGAATACACTTTTTACGGATTGTTAATTTTGGGAACACTTTCATGAAAACAGGGCATTACAACATACACAAAAGGTTTATAGAGGTAGGAAGATACGTGGCCGGAGAATTAAAACCGGAAGGATTTTGGGAAGGAAAACTTTCCCCGAGCGCGCTCGGAGTAGCTGTTGCGGTGGCTGCCCTGCATTTCGATAATCCGAAGAAAAATGCCGGAGCCATAAAAAACGGAATCCATTGGCTGCAACACAACATTAACAGCAACGGCAGTTACGGCGACACACCTGAAAGCCCTGGAAATGTAAGTACCAGCCTGTTGGTTTATGCCGCCCTGAATCTTTATGCAAAAAAAAATAAATCTGTCCGTGAAACACAAAAAAACATTTCGAAATATCTCGGTACATTCAAAATCGATGTGAATTCACCGCAGGTGGCGGATTTTATTTTGGAACATTATCAAAAAGATTACACTTTTTCGGTGCCCATTCTAACCATGTGCGGGCTTTGCGGTGTTCCCGGCCCCGATGCGTTCAAACATATTCCGCAACTGCCTTTCGAATTATCGTTGCTTCCACGGCATTTTTACCGGTTTCTCAATCTGAGCGTGGTTAGTTATGCCATTCCTGCCCTTGTAGCAGTTGGAATCGTAATTTTCAAAAAGAAAAAACCAAACCTGTTCTGGCGGATTGTCCGGAAGATTTCCATTGGCAGAGCAATGAAAATTTTGCATCGTATGTTGCCTGAAAGCGGTGGCTACCTCGAAGCGATTCCTTTAACGGCTTTTGTGGCATTGAGCTTGCTGAATTCAGGGTTTGGCAAAACTGAAGTAGTACAAAAGGGAATTCAGTTTTTAAAAAGGACCCAGCGCAATGATGGAAGCTGGCCCATTGATGTGGATTTGTCGACCTGGGTAACTTCACTTTCAGTAAAAGCATACCGCTCCGGTTTAACAGGTTTTATAACCACCGACCAGCAGGATAAAATTGCCGATCATTTCAAATTTATTCAAAACGAAAAAGTACACCCATTTAATGGAACCCGGCCCGGTGGCTGGGGCTGGACAAACTATTCGGGTTCCGTTCCTGACGGCGATGATACGCCTGGAGCAATTCTTGCGCTGTTAAAACTTCAGCCCAAAGAGATGGTTAAGAAAGAAGTGCTGGATGCCATAAAATGGCTTTCAAAACTCCAAAATAACGACGGTGGGTTCCCAACCTTTTCAAAAGGTTGGGGCAAACTGCCTTTCGACCAGAGTTGTTCCGATTTAACGGGGCACTGTCTGTTGGCGGTCTCTTCTGTAAAAGAGATTTACTCGAAAGAGTTGTCCGGCACTCAGCATAAAAAAATGGAAAAGATGTTTCAAAAAGCATTGGAATATCTTTGTAAACATCAAAAAGAAAATGGCAGTTGGCTGCCGCTTTGGTTTGGAAATCAATTAGCTCCAAATCATCAAAATCCTGTTTACGGAACAGCCAGAGTGGTTGCTTATTTAAGGGATGCGTTTACCCACAACTGGCTTTCAGAAAACACTAAAAACCGTTTAACGGAAATGATAGCAAAAGGAACCCGATTTTTGGTTTCTGTTCAGAATAACGATGGCAGTTGGGGAGGAGACAAATCTGTTCCGGGAACAATGGAAGAAACCGCCCTTTCAATTGCAGCGCTTGCCTCGCAGGAAAATATGAAAGCCTGTGAGAAAGGCCTTGCATGGCTCGATAAATTTTATCAGGAAAATGGATTCAAACCCGCTCCCATCGGACTTTATTTTGCATCGTTGTGGTACGATGAGAAAATGTACCCTGTAACTGCTTACCTGGAGGCGATTGCACGGGTTAAGGAAATTATGGAAAATTAATTTTTATCGAGGTGGCTCACCTGATTATTCGTTTGTCGAGTTCCAGCAGGTAAATCTCCCACGTTATTTTACTAAAGTTTTTTGAAGCCGGATTTATAATGTAATTCATCGAAGTTTTATCGACCACCGAAGGAACAGCAAAACAAGCAAGGCCCGACTGAATTAATTCTGTACCAAATTGTTGAGTAATTTTCAGAAAAGGAATTGAATCCCAGTCCCTGGGCAATTCTTCTGCTGCAATATTTTTTATAAACCGGTTGGGGCAGTCAAATTCCATGATACTGTATAAAATATAACGTTCCGAAGAAAAAAGTTCGGGATCGATAGTTAATCTTTCGAGCAATGCAGACGAAATGGAAGCGCTGCCGTATAAAACAGGAAAACCCGGGAAATTCCAGCGACCACCGTAAAGTTTTGCTCCCTCACCGCTGGTATCGCAAAATTCTGTTCGTGCAATCCTGAAAATCTTCATATTGCAATACCATGTTGCAACCGCGAAATTTCTGCTTTCAGTAAAATAATCCCTTCGTTCACATCTATGAGTTCAATTGGCTTGCGGTTTCCAATGCTGAAAAGCGGCC
>DATFJO010000008.1:0-7947 GCA_035269145.1 Tangfeifania sp.
CACCTTTTTCTCCGGGGCTTTTGTTGTGCCTATGCTGTCAGGTTTGTTGAAGTTTAAAGTGGTAAAACCGCAGTTAACAGCAGCCATTCTGACCGGTGGTTTTGTGGCACTGACCGGAAAAGTCATCAATGTGTGGAGTGACCCGCTGATTGGGAATTTAGTGATTATTCTGGCGTTTTTAGTAAATGGTGGGTTGTTGTTTGTTCGAATTAAAAAAAAGAAAAAAACACTTAATCTCAATTAAAAAAATTCAGGCTATTATACTTCCCCCCGATTGTGCTGACATATTTTATTTTCGATCATTCCATATTTCAGGATTTCTACTCGTGTGAAAAATTGCAATTACTCTGATTACAGAATCAACAATTTGATAGTAAATCACAAATGGAAATTTTTTCACAACAAACTGTTTTATTCACAAAGTTACAATTATAAAACAGATTATGGGTTAATTCGTTAGCGCAATAAAAGAAAAAATCCCTACTTTTACCGAACTAAAACAAATGTATGTTCAAATGTAATTTGGATTCGGTGAGCTAAGTAGCCTGTGGTTTTTGCCATTGGTTATCCTTTCAGTAAAATCTGTCCTTTCCAGGATGGAGTATTTTTATTTTCTTAAAAATTATTTTATAGCCGGAACAGAATTTTTTGAGATTTAGCTATCCGGCAAAACACGAAAAATTAAAATCATGAGCAACGAAAATAAATCCATACACGAATTCGATTTCAATTTAATCTGTGAATATTTTTCAACCATTGAAAGACAGGGGCCGGGTAGTCCTGAAACAACGTTAAAAGCATTGAGTTTTATCGATAACCTGACTGCCGAATCGCGCATTGCCGACATTGGCTGCGGTACCGGCGGACAGACGATGGTTTTGGCACAAAACACTCCGGGACAAATTACGGGGGTCGATCTGTTTCCAGCTTTTATTGAACTATTTAACCGGAATGCAAAGCGTTTGAACCTTCAAAACAGGCTAAAAGGCATCACCGGTTCTATGGAAAATCTGCCTTTTCAAAAAGAAGAATTTGACCTGATCTGGTCGGAAGGGGCAATTTACAATATCGGTTTTGAACGGGGCCTGAATGAGTGGCGAAAATTTCTGAACCCCGGAGGCTACATCGCTGTTTCCGAGGCATCGTGGTTTACGGAAAAACGGCCTGCCAAAATTCATGAATACTGGATGGAAGCTTATCCTGAAATAGATACGGTACCCAACAAAGTAGCGCAAATGCAAAAAGCGGGGTATATTCCCGTTGCTGCTTTTATTTTGCCCGAAAACTGCTGGACAGAAAACTTTTACGTTCCACAGGTGGCTGCACAGGAAGCTTTCATGAATAAATATGAAGGGAACAAAACGGCAGAGGAATTAGTAGCCAACCAGCGTGAGGAAGCCGGGTTGTATGCAAAATACAAAGCGTATTACGGGTATGCGTTTTATATTGGAAAGAAACTGTAATCAATAGTCATACCCTCACTCGCAGTGAGGGTATGACTAAATCAAGTTAATTAACCGCCAATAATTTGAACTTATCCAATTTTACATTACTTTGATTTTTCTTTTAAATCCGTATTTTTGATTGGTATGATTAATTCAATGTATCTTTTGTTCTATAATTATATAAATAAATGAAGTTTACTGATTATTTTCTCCATACCCGGAAACGGCAAGACAGAAAAATTATTAAACTTGAATGGATTCAACAGGTTTACGAATTTCCTGAACAAGAACAAATACAAAACGATGGTCGTAAACGGAAATGGGGATATATTAAAGATTTAGATAAATATTTACGCATTATAGTGCTGGAGGACGGCGAGACTATCCACAATGCATTTTTTGACAGGGATTTTAAAAAATAACATTATGAAGATTACCTATTTTAAAGATACTGATACCTTGCTGGTTAATTTCAACAATAACGAAATTACCGAAACAAAAGATCTCAATGAAAATGTTCTGATTGAGACAGACAAGAACGGTAACGTGGTAAGTATAACAATTGAACATGCCCGGCAGCAAGCCGAAATCACCAATTTCTCGTTTAATCAGGTGGAAAGTTCCGGGACCGTTTAATGTGATTCCCTGTCAAGGGGGTCGAAACGGGATAAACGGGTGGCTCACATATTACAACGGCTGTGTCAACTCTGCCAAAAACGCCTGCAATTCTTTTGAAAGCAGCGGCTTCAATTCATTCTTTACTTTTTGATGATAACTGTTCAGCCAGTTGGTTTCTTTTTTGTTGAGAAGATTTTTATCGATTAGTGAAGTGTCGATCGGGCAGAGCGTCAATGTTTCAAATCCGAGAAAATTTCCGAATGAAGTTTCCTCTTTTTCAACACACACCATCATATTTTCGGTGCGGATGCCGTATTCGCCTTCGCGGTACAAACCGGGTTCGTTCGACATGACCATTCCCGGTTTTATTGACACCGGATTGAACTCCTGCCGAATGGACACCGGCCCTTCGTGCACATTCAGAAAATGCCCTACTCCGTGGCCGGTGCCGTGCCCGTAATTCAGCCCGTTTTCCCAAAGTGCTTTTCGCGCCAGAATATCGAGGTTGGCACCTTTTGTTCCTTCCGGGAAAACGGCCATTGTGAGCGCCATCATTCCTTTTAATACGAGTGTGAAATCAGTTTTTTGTTGCTGAGTCACTTTCCCAAGTGCCACTGTACGGGTGACATCGGTAGTTCCCTGCGAATACTGGCCACCGGAATCAAAAAGCAAAATCCCATCTTTTTCCAGAGGGAGGGCATTTTCCGGTCCCACATTCAGGTGAACAATGGCTCCGTGATTTTTGTAGCCTACAATCGGTGGAAAACTCTCACCCCTGAAACCGTTTTGTTTTGCACGACATTCAGCCAGTTTTTGGGCTACTGTGTATTCTGTGATTTTTTCTTTACCGGTACTGTTTTTCAGCCAGAACAATATTTCCATCAGCGCTGCGCCATCTTTTTTCATGGCTTCGCGGAATCCGGCCAGCTCGGTATCGTTCTTTTGGGCTTTCAGCATTGAAATAACCGATGTTTCCTCCTTTATATAATTATTGGTTTGCAACGCTTCCCAAACGGCAAAATTTGCAGAAGCCGGGTCGATACAAACTTTTCTGCTTTTTACCGATTTCAGCCAGTCCCAAAACTCGAAATAATTATGAATCTCAACGTGTTCTTTTTCGAGTTTTGTTTTTAGTTCCGGTGAAATTTTTTCCGGATCAGTAAACAATACCGATTCTTTTTTTCCTGCCACCCCGTAACCTGTGAAAACCGGGTTGTAAGGAATATCGGATCCGCGCAGGTTAAAAATCCATGCCAGATCGTCGAGGGCGGTCACCACCTGAAAATCAGATCCGGATTCCTTCAGTTTTAGCGCTATTTGCTCTCGCTTTTCTTTCCGCGACAAGCCTGTATATTTTGTGTCCAGCTCAATGATTTCATCTTTAGGAATTTCCGGGCGATTCTCCCATATTTTTTCAAACAGATCGGGGGTTTGCACCGTTTCGATTCCTTTTTTTTGCAATGAAGTTTTCAGGCTGCGGAATCCTGCGACAGTAAGTGTTTTTGGATCGAATCCCACTTTGCTGCCGGTATCCAGTTTTTTTGCCAGCCATTCATCAGGCGAAACGGCATCCGGAATACGCAGCTTGTACATTTTAAAACCTGAACCTTTTAATTGTTCTTCGGCCTGAAGAAAATAGCGGGAGTCGGTCCACAAACCCGCTTCTTCCTGTGTAACCACAATTATTCCGTACGAACCGGTAAAACCTGAAATAAAGGCACGGGTTTGCCACCTGTCGGGTAAATATTCGCTGGCATGCGGGTCGGTACCCGATATGTACCAGGCATCGAGATCATGTTTCAGCATTTCAAGTCGCAGTGCTTTTAAGCGGAGTCTTATTTCGTTCATGATGAAAAATATTGTTTGACAAATGATTTGATTGACGGCGCCGGGATTTGTGTATAATCGATTTCATTTTCAGCATAAAAACAATAATCGCGGATATCATCCATGGCAACAAGTCCTGTCACTGTTTCGGGAACGACCCGAAAAGCCATGTCGAGCGTAAACACGCTGTAGCCCGAAAAAACGTATTCGTTGGGTGCCGAGCCAATATATTCGAGTGATTTTACCTTCATCGAAAGTTCTTCCTCCAGTTCTCTTTTTACGGCATTTTCGGCTGTTTCGCCCGGATCGATAAAGCCACCCGGCAAATCGAGTTTGCCGGAATCGGGCTCCACAGCGCGGGTTGTTAAAAGCAGTTTGCCCTCATCGTTAGTAACTAAAGCTGCAACTGCTGCTGCCGAATTGATGAAAAGATGAAACCTGCACTGAGCACATTTTAACGAACGCTCACCTGACCGGTGAAATTCGTGAGAACCACATTTCGGACAAAAACTTAGTACGTTTAAAGGATGTGTAGTTTGCATCAATCAATAATTTCAATGGCTTTCAGCCAGTTATAAAACAAATCGGGCCATTGGTCAACCGGCAGGTTGTGTTTGGTAATTCCAAAACCGTGGCCGCCTTCAGCAAAAATATGCAATTCGGCGGGTACTTTGTTTTTTTTCAGCGCCAAATAAAATTCTACTGAATTGCGGGGAACCACTCCACTATCGTCGTCGGCCAGTACCATAAAAGTGGGCGGAGTTTCGGGGGAAACATGCAATTCATTTGAATACTTCTCAACCATTTCCCAGTTGTTTCCTTCGCCAATCAGGTTTTTGCGGGAGCCCATGTGCCCGAATTCTTCACGAAAAGTGATGACCGGGTAAAGCAGCAGCATAAAATCGGGGCGGCTGCTCATTTTTTCTACTTCTGAAGCAGCATTCTCATTCCCGTAATCAAAACGTGTTCCGACAGTTGAAGCGAGGTGACCACCGGCTGAAGAACCTGCTATCCCGATTTTATCCGGATCGATTCCCCATTCTTCTGCGTTTTTACGTACAATCCGCATTGCCTGCCGGGCATCGGTCGACGGCACTTCATGATTTCCGTATGGCAGCCGGTATTTTAGCACAATTCCGGCAACTCCTTTCGATTTAAGCCACTCAGCAATATCATAACCTTCGTGGTCCATAGCTTCTATCCGGTAACCGCCCCCCGGACAAATCACCACAGCGGCTTCTGTATTTTTTTCCTCTTCGGGCAGATAAATATACATTTCTGCTTCAGAAACATTACGCACCCGCACGCCGTCGTATTTCTCTTCAGGTTCGGTCATTCCGTTGTCGTTGGGCGCCCCGTCAGGCCATACTTTCATCACTTTATCCTGTGCAGGGAGGGTTAATGTGATTAAAAAAAGATTTAAATACAAGATCAGCTTTTTCATTATTTTGATTTTGATCCCACAAAGTAGTGTTCTTTTTCAGAAAACAAAACATTGAAGGTTGTAAGTGAACCGTAAATACGTGTAATGTACTGCTGAAGGTTTATCTTCTCCTCATCGCTCAACTCTTTGTGGCTGTTGATGTTTTGTTCCAGCACACGGAGGCGGTCGCGCAGCATTACAATTTTGTGGAAAAATGCTTCCACCGGAATTTCCTTCGGTTTAAGCTCAGTATTGGCAGGCTGGAGCAGCATTTTGCCACCGTGCCATTTTTCGCCCAGCGGAACTACTTCGCTTAAAGCTCCGTATTGGTCGAGCACATAAGTAAGTACCTTTTCAAAATCAGTAACCGAAAGCCCCTTCTGTGCAGGTGCTTCGTCATTTTTTTCAAGCACGCTTAAATCTGTATTCCGTTTGGTTATTTCAATTTTGCCGCCTTTTTCAAAAAAAATCTCGTAAGCCGTCAGGTTATTTTTACTGACAATTCCTTCGCCATAGCGCGGATGTTCAACGCGTGTTCCAACTGTTAATTCTTCCATGGTTTTCAAGTTTTAAAATCGAAACATAAAAGTAAAAATATTTCATTCAGGAAAACATGTCAAAATAAAAAACTTCCCAACGTGAAAAATGTTATTTTTGCGCGATGATTTTCAAATTACTGTCCGAAGGAGTTTTAATAGGTTTTATGGCTTCGCTATTGCTTGGGCCAACAGGGATTCTGGTTATTCAGCGCACTGTTAATCAAAACCAGCTTTCAGGAATGCTTTCAGGTATGGGGGCTGCTATTTCTGATACCATTTATGCCGGTATATCAGGGTTTAGCGTGGCAGTAATTTTTCATTTCATCCGTCAGTATGAAATCATTTTCAAAACCGGGATTTCGGTAATTTTACTCATGTTGGGTCTGGTAATCCTGCTTTCAAACCCTGAGAAATATTCCGGAAAACAACTAAATAACAGTAAAAACTACTTTAAAAATTTTGTCACTACATTTTTGGTGGCTGCTTCCAATCCGCTGATTATGTTTGTGCACATCTCGCTTTTTGCGGTTTTTGGCATTGCGCTCGACATAAACAATCCGATGAGTGCGCTTTTTATTTTATGTGGATTTTTTGTTGGAGCACTTATTTGGTGGTTTAGCCTCACAGGTGTGATCAGTAAATTCAAAAATAAAATCAGCAAAAGGATTTTCATGCAATTTAACCGGATTGCAGGAAGCACAATAATTTTGATTGTACTTATTTCACTGGCTTATTTTTTCTGGGTATAAAAAATATGACGGTATTTGCAGAATAAAACCCCTTTTGGTATAAGTGTTTTGTTGTTTGCTTTATTGTTCAATCCTGTTCAGGTGCCTGAACCAGGTTAGCTTTGGAACAATCTCTTTCTGATTCCTCATTTCGTTTCATTTAAATTTATAATTTCGGGTTTTAATAATTCGACCCGTGAAAGGTTTTTGTAAAAATAACCAACAGAATTGTTGAAATAACATGAGTAAACCAATGAAACATCAAATTTTGCTAACCTTATTACCGGTGGTGTGTTCGCTTTCGCTGAATGCCCAGGTTACCCTGCAAAAAGAGGAGGGAGGTCTGCTTTTTCTGGAAGACGGAGAAAAGGTGCTTTTTTATCAATCTGAACCCAAAAGTATTGACGGAAAATATGAACGCACCAATTATATTCACCCATTGTGGGGAATTGATGGAGCAGTGCTCACAGAAGATTTTCCTGCCGATCACCTGCATCACCGCGGAATTTTCTGGGCCTGGCATCAGGTGTGGATCAATGGGAAACGAATTGGCGATCCTTGGGAATTGAAAAACTTCGATCTGGATGTTTCGGAAATTGAGTTTTTTATGAAAAGTAATGGTACGGGAGTGTTGAAAACCGAAGTAAAATGGAAGTCGGACCAGTGGATTAAACTCGGAAAGAAAGCGCCCTATTTGCAGGAAAATACAAAAATTACCATTCATCCTGAAAATAGAAATTTTCGCCGCATTGATTTTGAAATCAGCCTGTTGTCGCTGGAAGAAGAGTTGAAAATCGGAGGCTCCGAAGACGAAAAAGGGTACAGTGGTTTTTCGGTACGTTTAAAGTTACCCGATGATGTTGAATTTACGGGGTCTGAAGGTGAAGTGGAACCGCAAACAACTGCAGTTGAGTCCAAAGGATTTATCAATATTTCAGGTAGCATGGCAGTTGGTGGGAAAAAGTCCGGAGTAGTTATTGTCGACCATCCCGAAAATCCCGGTTATCCGCAGCCATGGATTTTGAGGGCGAAAAACAGCATGCAAAACGCTGCCTGGCCCGGCAATAAAACGATTCCGGTGTCTACCACCGGACCACTTGTTTTAAAGTATTCCTTAATCGTTTATTCCGGTCGAATGAATGAGCGAAAAATCTGTCGTATTATGGATGATGTAATGAATGAATAAAAGAGTTGAATGATTTAAAATAAATAAAATGAGAACATTCCTGGTTTTTTTGATTACAATTGTTTCAATTCAAATGAATGCACAGCAAAATCCTATTGGAAAAGATGCCATGTTAAAATCGGAATTTATTTATGACGCGGATGATGTTTCATTTCCATCGTGTCACGCATCAACCATTGTT
>DATFJO010000009.1:0-5027 GCA_035269145.1 Tangfeifania sp.
TTTTTACAATGAATTATAATACTGAACCAGCTCAGCCATACGTTCCGGCTTGTTTGGCTTTACTTTATTCTTTTTAATAAATGAGTTTACATCTTTTTTATGCTCCGGAAAAACCTCTTCCAAATCTTTTTTGCGTGAAATTAATTGTGCAGGTTCTTTTCCGACACGGATATAATAATCTTCAGGTTTTCGAATAAATTTTGGAGGCTCGGCATCCTGGTAAGCTGCAGGCTTTTTGGCATCTTCAAAAACCACTTGCAAACGGGCCAGCAAAACTACTTTTTCTCCCGGTTCAATTTCCCTGAAAAAACCGCGTCGTATTTTTTTCGAAACCGCAAACGGAATGTAAACCATTTTGTATTCACCAAACTCAACTTTTTCTACTGTTTCGGGGGCAGCCAATGCCTGAACAGCGCCTTCGCTGGCTTTAAATTCAATCTGATCGCTGTAAATATTATACCGAAGCGAAACTCCTACGTATTGTGTTTTGGAGGTGGTAAAAACAGTTCCTTCAATAAATTCATCGTTTAAATACGGAGAACCTTCAATGTCGTCTTCAGCAAGCATGGTTTTCAACTCACCTCTTGCAATTTTTGTTGAGTTGTAAAAATCGATGGCTTGCCTGGTTTCGTATTGCGCCTTTGACTGAAATGCGAAACCAATCAAAATGGAGACCAAAAGAAAACAGGTGAATCGCATCATATTTATTGGTATTAATTTGCTGTGTTTAAAAATGCGAATAAATTATTAATTTTGAAAAAAAAGCGAAATGAATGATATTGATACAGTGAAAAATAAATTAATAAACTGGATTTCGAATCTGAATGACAAGAAAGTATTGGAACAAATTGATTCCTTCAGAAAAAACCAAAATTCAGGATTCAGTCGTCTTTCTCTTGAAGATCAAAATGCAATAAACGAAGGATTAGCTCAACTTAATGAAGGAAAGTATACTTCATATTCTGAAGCAAGAAAACAAATAAATTCCAAGCTTGAAAAATCTGACTGAATATTAAGGAATGTCAATTAGAATTCGATATTCACATCGCGCATTAAAGGAATATAAATCAATCCTTGATTATTTAATGCACAACTTTGGATTACAAAAAGCAATTAAAATTGATTCATATTTTGATCAACTCATTCAACAAATTGCCAAAAATCCGCAAATGTATCCCATTTTCGACCACAAAAAAGGAATTCGGAAATGTGTTATAAGCCAGCAAACTTCACTTTACTACAGAATTACAGGGAATTACATTGAGCTTATTAGTTTTCGGGGAAACCAAATGAATCCCAACACATTAAATCTTTAATTGAAACTTTAAACCAGTCCCGAAAATCCCATAAAAGCCATGGCAAGGATACCGGCAGCAATTAAAGCAATGGGGGTACCTTTCAGACCTTTCGGAACATTTTGCAAATCGAGGTGTTCCCTGATTCCGGCAAATAACATCAGTGCCAGGCCAAATCCAATGGCATGCGAAATAGCAAAAACCACGCCTTCAATTAAATTAAAATCTTTTTGAATGGTAAGAATGGCAACCCCCAAAATAGCGCAGTTGGTAGTAATCAGCGGCAGAAAAATACCCAACGCCTGGTACATGGCCGGGCTCACCTTTTTCAGAATAATTTCAACCAGTTGAACGAGTGATGCAATAACCAGGATAAACGCAATGGTTTGCAGAAAAGCCAAACCAAAAGGATCGAGAATATAGTTTTGAATCAGGTAAGTAACAATGGCCGCAAGCACCATAACAAATGCAACAGCGCCGGTCATTCCAACCGCAGTAGACAATCGTTTGGAAACTCCCAGAAACGGGCAGATTCCCAAAAACTGCATCAGTACAATATTGTTTACAAATATGGCTCCTATTACGATTACAAGATAGTTCATTTTTCAGCCTCCTATTCTTTTTTAATGCGGTTGATGATTGCAATTAAATACCCCAAAACAATAAAAGCGCCGGGTGCCAGCACAAATAAAAGCGTAACATAGTCTTCAGGATAAACGGTTATACTGAACAGTTTTCCGCTTCCGAGCAATTCCCTGATTCCGCCGAGCAAAACAAGCGCAAAGCTAAAACCGAACCCGATTCCAAAACCATCGACAACTGAAGAAACCAGGTTATTTTTCGAAGCAAACGCCTCGGCGCGACCCAGCACAATACAGTTTACCACAATTAAAGGGATAAACAGCCCCAGGCTTTTAAACAGCGACGGCAAATAAGCTTCCATTGCCAGTTCTACAATGGTAACAAACGTTGCTATGATGACAATAAAACTTGGTATTCTTACTTTATCGGGAATTTGTTTTTTAATGATAGAAACCACAATATTCGACATTACCAGAACGAAAGTGGTTGCCAGCCCCATTCCCAACCCGTTGATGGCCGACGAGGTAACCCCAAGCGTGGGGCACATCCCGAGCAGCAACACGAAAACCGGGTTTTCTTTTATAAATCCTTTTGTAAAATTCTTCCACTGATTCATAGCCTGTAATTTATTGTCCGGCTGAACCGGTATTTAAATCTTCCTGTTCTTCATAAGCCCGGTAGGCTCTTTTCAATGCTTCCAAAAAAGCCCGCGAAGTAATGGTTGATGCGGTAATACCATCGATATCACCGCCATCTTTTGTTACCTCGAATTCTGTCGATTCCGGATTCTTTCCTATTACGCTCTGCGCAGGTTTCTCTTCATTTCGAAACCATTCATTCATTTTCGAACCCAAACCGGGGGTTTCGTCATGTTCCAAAACTTCGTAGCCCGTAAAATTTCCTGAATTATCAATTCCGGCCATAATTGAAATATAACCGCTATACCCTTGGTTTGTAAATGTTTTTACTGCGTATCCCACCAATTGATCATCCTGATATGCCGGAAATATTTCGATGGTATCTTCCCCGTTTTCTGCAGCTACTTTGAACGTTTCGCCCAGCTCTTCAAAAGAAGGCAACACTTTTTCAATGGCTTCGCTCTGGGCTTTCAGTTTTGCCTCTGCAATTGCCTCTTTGGTGAATTCATAAACCAGTCCCAGTGCTCCTGCAGCAACAAAAGTTACCAGGAACAACGTAATCACCATATTTCTAAAATTCGATTCACGTCCTGCCATAACTAATTTCCTCCGAATCGTTTAGGTTTCACATAATTGTTAATCAGCGGTGTAAACGCATTCATTATCAAAATGGCAAACGAAATACCCTCCGGATAAGCACCAAACAAACGAATCAGGATTGTAATCACCCCGATTCCGACACCGTAAATCAATTGTCCTTTGGAAGTCATTGGCGACGAAACCATATCGGTGGCCATATAAATGGCGCCAAGCATCAGGCCTCCAGTGAGAAGGTGGTAAACCGGGTTAACGTAACTTTGCGGGTCGACCAGCCAGAAAACAGCGGCAACTGCTGCAACCGAACCAAGAATCGAAACAGGAATTTCCCAGGTTATCACTTTTTTGAACAACATATACAAACCACCCAGAATTAGCATCAGAGCTGAAATCTCACCCAGCGAACCGGTGATGTTTCCCAGAAGCATGTCGGAGGCAGAAGGCATTCCCGCCATAAGCTGAGAAACCGGGGTTCCACTTGTAATTCCTTCCTTAATAACTGCAAGCGGCGTTGCAGATGAAACTGCATCCACTGCTTCAGTTTGCTGATTTACCGGCCAGTTGGTCATCTGCACCGGAAATGAAATCAAAAGAAATACCCTTCCAACCAGCGCAGGATTAAAAATATTGCTTCCCAGTCCGCCAAAAGAGAGTTTTCCAATTCCTATGGAAGCAATGGCGCCAATTACAATTATCCACCATGGAATGGTTGCGGGGACATTGAAAGCCAGCAAAATTCCGGTAACCAGTGCCGACCCGTCATAAACCGACGGTTTGACTTTCATCATGTATTTCTGAATGATGTATTCCAGTGCCAGGCATGAAATTATGGCAATGGCAGTAACCCTTAATGCATCGAGCCCGAATACGAATACCGACCAGATGAGCGCTGGTATAAGGGCGTAAACCACCCGGTACATTATTTTCCGTGTCGAGTCGTTGGAATGAACATGCGGTGACGGTGAAACCGTTAATAATTTACTCATTCTCTGATTTAGTTTATTTTTTTCGTGAACGAATGATTTGTCCTACTTTACCTTTTCCAAAGCGTATATAATCGAGTAGCGGCAGGTTTGACGGGCAGGTGTAACTGCACGAACCACACTCGATGCAATCCATAATACGGTTTTCCTCGGCCCGGTCGAAAAGTTGTCTTTCGGAAACCACCCTCAGGAAATAAGGCTCCAGTCCCATTGGGCAAACGCCTACACAACGCGAACAGCGGATACATGGATTCGACTCTTTTCGCTTCGACTCTTCCTCTTTCATCAAAAGAATTCCCGAAGTTCCTTTTGTTACCGGTATGTCCAGCGACGGTACCGCACGCCCCATCATCGGCCCGCCGCTGATAACTTTACCCGTATCTTCAGGCATTCCGCCGGCTGCTTCAACCAGCGCCGACGTGGGTGTTCCGACTCTCACTTTAAAGTTCGATGGTTTTTCCAAGCCCTTCCCGGTTATGGTAATCACCCGCTCAAATAAAGGTTTATTTTTTTGAATGGCTTCATAAACCGCAAAAGCAGTTCCCACGTTACTAACCACCGCTCCAACAGCAATTGGCAATCCACCAGATGGAACTTCTTTTCCGGTAACAGCTTTTATCAACTGTTTTTCACCGCCCTGCGGATATTTAACTTTCAGTGCAGCAACGCTTATTCCCTGGTATTCTTTGCATTTGTCTGAAAGCAACTTAATGGCATCGCGCTTGTTGTTTTCAATTCCAATAACTGCCTTTTCAACATTCATTGCCTTCATCAGCAATTTTGTTCCGGTCAGAATTTCATCGGTTTTTTCAAGCATCAACCGGTGGTCGGAAGTCAGGTAAGGCTCACATTCCACACCGTTAATCAGCAACACATCTGCCTTCATTCCCTTTGGCGGAACCAGCTTTACGTGAGTAGGAAAAGTTGCACCT
>DATFJO010000010.1:0-9625 GCA_035269145.1 Tangfeifania sp.
TGCAAGGTTTACCGCAGTTGGCCGGGCCTTTTTCAAATAATCAGCAGATTCATCTATTTGCTCTTTAATGTTATTTTTATCCAAATTTATTACTGCAAGGTACATTCCGTATGCCGCGGTTACTCCAATCAGTGGGGCGCCGCGCACTACCATTTCTTTAATGGCAAAAAATGCGTCTTCCACATTTTTTAAATCGAAAATTTCAACTTTAAACGGCAATTTTCGCTGGTCGATTACCTGAACAATTTTTGAATCTTCTTTATTTAACCAAATAGTATGATAATGTTTACCGTTAATTTTCATTCCTCAATTTTAATTTCCATATATTCGAGGCTAAAAATAATAAAATGCAAATTGATTTAAGTTCCACAAAAAATATCATTTTCGATTTGGGAAATGTTTTGCTGAACCTCGATTTCGATGCTTCGATTGAGGCTTTTAAAAAATTGGGGCTCAACGATAAAGTGGTTGACAAAAAGCAGGCCTACTCCGATCCGGTTTTTTATGAACTGGAAACCGGAAAAATTTCAGCGGCGGGTTTTAGGAAACGAATTCGTGAAATTTTAAACAACCCTGATGCCACCGACGAACAAATCGATAATGCATGGACAGCCATGATTCTCGATATCCCGGCTGAAAGAGTGCAGACAGTTCAGAAACTTCGGAATAATTTCAATGTTTATCTTTTCAGTAATACCAACGAAATTCACATAAAAAAACTGCACACTCAATTTAAGTTGCAACACGGGATAGATTTCCCCTCGCTTTTTCTGAAAGATTATTATTCGCATGAAATTCACGACCGCAAACCCGACTTAAGTTCCTATCAAAAAGTGATTGAACTTTCAGGTGTCAATCCCGATGAAACGCTGTTTGTGGATGATTTGGAGAAAAATATTCTGGGCGCTCAAAAAGCCGGCTTAAAAACTTTCTGGCTGAAACCGGAGATGGAGATGACAGAAATATTCTGAAAATCTATTTCAGAATCCTGATATTTTTCAACCTGATATCTTCCACCGGCCGCCATTCCCGGTCAGTTTCCACTTGTTCGATGGCATCAACCACATCCATTCCTGAAACCACTTCACCAAAAATAGTGTAAGTGCCATCGAGGTGCGGTGCTCCGCCAACTGTTTTATAGGCCCGGCGCTGTTCTGGCGAAAAAGTATAATCATTTTCTTTTTCCAGTTCATCCAGTTCATCATCAAAATATTTTCTTCCTGAAACGATGTAAAACTGCGATCCGTCAGACCGGCGCCGCCTGTTTTTTGTATCCGGCTTCCGGGGCGATCCAATCATTCCGCGTTTATGGAACAGCCCCGAAACAATGTGCGAGGGAATTGTGTAACCGGGACCTCTGTAACCCACAATATCGTCCTTTTCGGCATAGCGGGTATCGGCTGCACCTGTTTGAATTCCAAAGTTTTTAATCACTCTGTGAATCAACAAGCTATCGTAAAAATTCTCCCTGGCAAGTTTAATAAAATTATCGCGGTACTGTGGCGTTTCATTGAAAAGCCGGATGGTAATATCGCCCCTATCGGTTTCCAAAACCAGCCCTTTTATTTTGCGGTTTTCAGCCGCAATTTGTTCATTGGCACCCGAGCGCAACGATTCAAGGGTTCGTGGCTCACTGTATTTCTCTTTCAGCATTTTTGAAATAAGAAAAGCAGGAATGGCCAGGCTTTGCATTTCGTAGCTAATCACATCGGAATAGGCAATCCCGATGGCTTTTTTATTCGAAACAAAAATGGGAGTGCCAAACGCTGATTTTCGAATCCGGTTGGTTATTCTGTAAATTTTTGAGCCCTGAATGGTTGTAAGATTTAACAATTTCCCGGTAAAAATCTGGAGTGTTTGTCCTGCAGGCTCCCTGATGTAAGAAGTTTTTGCTCCGTTGGGCGCATTGCCGGGAAACAACTCAATTGGTTTACGTTTTACACTGTCAATTTTCAAAATAATCAGATCACTTATTCGATCGAACGCGACATATTTATCGGTCACAAATTTTTTATCGGTATCGAAAGGGGAAATCATTACTTTATTGGCCTGACTAATTAGCGAATATTTTGTGACTACGAGGTCATCTTCCACAAAAAATCCCTGCCCCGATTCCAAAATGCGGTTATCGTCGTACGAATCGAGTTCAACAATCGAAGGCATTACATCTTCCCACCCAGTTTCTTTTATTTGCTGAGTGGCCGTTTTGGTTTGTTCAGGCCGTTTTTCTTTTTCTGATTTCGAGGATTGGCAGGAAACCAGAAAAGCAGCAAAAAACAGAAACAGTAATATATTTTTTATTTTATTCATTCAGAACCGTAACTTTTATTTTAACATCGGTAAACGGACGGTGGTTTTCATCGGTTTTCAGAGCTGCAATTTTATCGATGGTTTCAAATCCTTCGATGCATTCTCCAAAAACAGTATATTTCCCGTCCAAATCAGGATAGCCGCCAATTGTAGTGTAAGCTTCGCGCTGTTTATCCGTAAACTCAAGTGTATTGTTATTCAGTTCATACTCTGTCTCAATTTGCTGTTTTACTTTTTCAGCAACCTCCCGGAAAGCATCCACCATTTTTTCTTCTTTCAGCATTTTCAACTCGGAACGAACTTCGTCAGTAAGGTATTTTTGTACAATTTTATTACGAATGGGCCGGTTAACAGCCATTTCCATAGTGTCAAGTTCTCCTGAAGTGTGTACTCTTCCTTTTACAATGTAAAACTGGGAAATATCCGATTGTTGCCAGGGATTTACTTCGTCGGGCTGACGTGGAGCACAGAGCGCTCCTTTTTTATGAAAATGATTCGGGAGAATTTCATCATCTACTGTTTTATCCGGATCGCCATAACCAATGCGCTCGCCCGGGGCAGCGCCTTTCGAACTTTTTGAACCACCCTGGATCAGAAAATCCTGGATGACGCGGTAGAAAAGCGTTCCGTTGTAGTAGCCTTCATTTGCCAGTTCAATAAACGCATCGCGGTGTTTGGGCGTATCGTCGTACAACCGGAATTTCATATCGCCCATGTTTGTTGAAACTTCAACAATTTTCGACTGGGAAAATCCTGCAATTGAAACAAAAAGAAAAACTGTGATTATTAAAAGGTTACGAGCCATAATTTTACTTTACCAATTCCACTTCCATTTCTACATCTTCAACGGGGCGATCGTTCCCGTCGGTTTCAACAGCGGCAATTTTATCAACCACCTCCATGCCTTCCACCACTTCGCCAAAAACAGTATAATCGCCATCGAGCGAGGGGTAACCTCCGATTGTGGTATAAGTTTCGCGCTGCTTTTCAGTAAATTCAAATTTTGTGCCGTTTACATTCATCAGGCTGTCAGCCCTTTCTTTGATTTCAGCAACACGCAGGGTAAATCCTTCCCGATCGTTATTTGTTCTGAATTGCTCCAGTTCTTCGCGGTTTTCTTCAAAAATACGGGCAGTCATTTCCTTTTGTAATCGTGAATTTTTTGCCATCTCAAGTGTGTCTAACTGGCCGGGTGTAAAAACTTTTCCCTGTACAATATAAAACTGCGAAGCGCTCGACCGTTTTTCAGGATTGGATGGCCCGCCACGACGGGCAGCAGCCAGCGCACCTCTTTTGTGATAATATTCCGGAACAAATTCTGCCGGAAGTGTATAATCCAAAGAACCGCCACCAAGTTTTTCCCCGGATTCGGCATTTTTTGATTCCGGATCTCCTCCCTGGATCATAAAATTCTGGATAATCCTGTGAAACAGCAATCCATCGTAAAAATCATCGTGGATAAGTTTTAGAAAATTTTTTCGGTGTTCCGGAGTCTTTTCATATAACTTTACTTTTATGTCGCCATATTCTGTTTTAATGAGAACTACAGGCTGGTCAGTCGATTTTTCAGCAGTTGAACAGGAAGCCACAAAGGCTGCCAGCACTGACAAAACAAAAAATATCATTCGTTTCATTGTCTTTTTTTTGAATTTGTATGGTATTAAAATCCCGTAAAGATAAAAAGTTGATGGAACTATAATTTAAAATGAATGTTTGAATTTTATTTAACTTTATACTTTCAAGCTACTTTTCAAGAGGTTTTATAAAAAACAACTTAGATGGAAATATTAAAATTGATAATGCTGATTTTTTTTCTTTTATTTTCTTGCGAAAATAAGGATCAGGAAGAATTAAATACTGATGACAAAAGGACAATTGAAATTATTCCGCAGAAGTTTATTGACCAATTACCCGGGAAACTATCTGAAAATTCAGGTTTAATTATTTATAAGGATTTATTTTGGTCGTTTAATGACAGCGGAGGAGAAAATATACTTTTTGGATTCACCAGGTCAGGCGAAATTACCATACAAATTCAGTTGGAGAACGCAGAAAACAATGACTGGGAAGATATTGCGCAGGACGACGAATTTATATACATCGGTGATTTTGGAAACAATAACGGTGCACGTAAAGATTTGAAAGTTTTAAAAATCAGCAAATCTGAAATAACAACCGAATCGTATCAAACCATAGAGCCAGAAATTATCAACTTTTCATTTTCCGATCAAAAACTATTCAGCTTTTCACCCTATTCAACTCCTTTCGACTGTGAATCACTAACAAATATTGATGGAGAACTCTATTTATTTAGCAAGAGATGGAATGATGAAACTACAACAGTTTATAATTTGTTAAAAACTGCAGGTGATTATTCAATTACGCCAGTGGACTCATTTCAGGTTGAAGGATTGATAACCGGTGCTGATTTCAATCCTGAATCTTCAATTTTAGCATTGTCAGGATATCACGATTTTAGACCTTTGCTTTGGCTGTTTTACGACGTTTCTAAAGAAAACCTTTTTGGCCGGGAAAGTTTATTGATAAAAATGGATGCTATTGCTGGTGCACAAACTGAAGGGATTTGTTTTCTGGAGAAAGATACGCTGCTAATATCCTGCGAAAGCACATTTAATTATCCGGCACAAATCTTTTTTATTGATTTAAAAACGCTGGAATAATATGGACCACATCCGGGTTAGCAACAATATTGAGCTCGAAACCCTTAGACTGTCGATGGCCGATGTAATTTTTGAAGCCATTGACCACGACCGCGAATTTTTAAACCGGTGGCTACCTTTTGTGGATTATACTCAAAATAAATCGGATACCGAAAATTTTATCAAAAGTGTGGTAAATCAACCGGGAAGAAAACGCGATGAAGTTTACAGTATTTGGTACAAACAAGAATTTGCAGGGTTGATAGGTTTTAAAGAAACCGACTGGATCAACCGCAAAACAGAGCTCGGTTATTGGCTTACTGAACGAATGCAGGGCAAAGGAATTATCACGGCCTGCACCGAAAAACTGATTCGATTTGCTTTTCAAAAACTGAATATGAACCGCGTACAGGTGAAAGTTGCTACAGGCAATTCAAAAAGTGCCGCCATTCCAAAAAAACTGGGGTTCAGCCTTGAAGGAACTGAACGCCAGGGCGAACGGCACAAAAACAAATATTTCGACCTGAACGTGTACAGTTTGTTAAAATCCGACCCCCATACATAATCCCAATTACTCTTACATTTTATTGAGCACTAAATACTTAATCGTTAAATACAGGTTAATTAGTGTTAAATGTAATTCGTTTTCCCGGGAATATTAATATATTTGACCCATAAATTCGTTTGTTCGGATTTTTTTCAAAACACCGGATTTGCGAACACGTAATCTTTATACGATGAAAGAAGCTATGGAAGACAAGAAAATAAGAAGAAACCTTTACCGTGTGCTTCGGAAAACAGGAGTTCAGAAAAATGAAATACAACCCGATGCCACATATAAAAGGGATTTACGGTTTGATTCAGTTGACTGGAAAATTTTTACTTTTTACTTAGAAGGAATTTTCAATATTTCGGTACACGACGATGAACTTTACAGGCTTGGAAGTGTAAACGACACGTTGCAATACTTGAAAAATACAGCTTAGTTTTTGGGTGATTATTAAATTGTAAGATGTAAAGAGGATCAAAATATAACCTGATCCTCTTTTTTTTTAAATTCCTAAACATTCTGCATACTATTTTGTAATTTAGTTCATCTAACTAAAATATCAAAAAATGGAAAATATTGAATCGCTTTGGGGCCGGTTTTATGATGCAGTTATGACTTTCGGTCCACGTCTCATTGGTGCATTAATTGTGCTGGCCATTGGCTGGTGGATAATAAAAGTTATCCAAAAATCCATTCGTAAAAATTTTGAAAAACGCGAAGTCGATCCTTCGCTCCGTGGATTTTTAAACAGCATTATTGGCATATTGCTGAAAATTATGCTGCTCATAAGTGTTGTAGCAATGCTTGGAGTACAAATGACCTCATTCATTGCCATTCTTGCAGCGGCTGGTCTGGCAGTTGGCATGGCACTTTCAGGAACATTACAGAATTTTGCAGGTGGTGTCATTATCCTTCTGTTAAAACCCTTCAAAGTGGGGCACTACATAAGTGCACAAGGCCATTCAGGTACGGTAAATGAAATTCAGATTTTCAACACCATTCTCAAAACACCGGACAACGTAACTATCATTATTCCAAATGGTGGACTATCAACCAGCTCAATGACAAATTATTCTGTGGAAGAGCGCCGCAGGGTCGATTTTCTTTTTGGAATCGGTTATGGCGACGATGTGGATAAAGCCAAAGCAGTTTTGAAAAAGTTAATCGATGAGGATGAGCGTATATTGCAGGATCCTGCCCCGTTTATTGCGGTAAAGGAATTGGGCGACAGCTCTGTCAATCTGGTTGTCAGGGTTTGGGCAGAGGCTTCAAATTATTGGGGAATTTTCTTTGATATGCACGAAAAAGTGTATAAAACATTCGATAAAGAAGGAATTAACATTCCGTTTCCGCAGATGGATGTGCATGTACAAAAATAAATACTCACAGCGTGTAAAAAAATGTTTTTCCAAGGTCTTCAGAATGAAGGCCTTTTTTTGGCATTAAACCATTTATTTTTGTTTGAATTCGTTAAATTTACCCGGAAAACCAATAGAAAAAAACATCTGTTCTGATGCAAAAATCAAGTCTGAAAAAAATTACCTGGCACCTGAAAATATTGGCTGGAGCTTTGTTTATTTCCATTATATTCAGCTTGATACTTCACCGGCAATTTTTCCCCAATGGATTTTTTTCGATTGTAGCACTCACTTTTATTCAACTGGAAGTTTTTATATGGCTGGGCACACGGTTTTTCAGAAAAATCAGAACAGAATCTCCAACGTTTAAAAAGTTAATTATATACCGGCTGATTTTTTTCTATGTTGCGGTTTTGCTGATTGCACTGGTAATTTTTATATCCGTTTTTACAATTAACGTCTGGATTCAGGGCGGCGATTTCTCCAATTTTTTTGAAATTCTTTTTGAAACAGAGGTGAAAGGTTTTTTAATTGCCACCCTGGTTGGTTTTGCACTGGGAGCGCTGTTTTTCTTTTATGTGCAGTGGGCCGATGCGCTAAAAAGGGAGCAAAAACTACGCGAAGAAAAACTTGTTTTTCAGTACGAAACATTAAAAAACCAGGTAAATCCGCATTTTTTGTTTAACAGCCTGAATGCACTTTCTTCGCTGGTGAAAAAGGATGCTGCGCTTTCAGAAAAATTTATTCAGAAACTATCATCAATCTACCGTTACATTCTGGATAATAACCAAAAAGAACTGGTTTCGCTTTCGGATGAACTGGAATTTGTACGCAACTATTTTTATTTGCAAAAAATTCGCGATGAAGATAAAATTGAACTGAATATCAACCTTGAGAAAACAGATGGAGTCAAAATTCTTCCGGTTTCGCTTCAGATTATGGTAGAGAATGCGTTCAAGCACAATTCGGCAACACGAAAAAAGCCGCTTACTGTTACCATTGAATTTGAGAATCCGTCGACCATAAGAGTGACGAACAACCTGCAGTTGAAAAGCAACTGGACGGGAAGTTCGAAAACTGGGTTAAAAAACCTGAGCGAGCGCTGCCGCTTAATCCTTGGCAGAGAGGTGGAAATTCAAAAAACAGCAGAAGTATTTGTTGTGAAATTACCGGTTAAAATCATCGGAAAATGAAAGTACTGATAATTGAAGATGAAAAACTGGCCGCCGATCGTCTGAAAGATTTATTGCTGCAAATAAATCCCGGGACCGAAATTCTCGCTTCCACTGAATCAGTGGAAGAATCGGCAAACTGGTTGGCTAAAAATCCTCCGCCCGATCTTATTTTTATGGATATTCAACTGGATGACGGAATTTCTTTTGAAATATTTGAAACCGTAAATATTGAATCCCCGGTTATTTTCACCACAGCTTACAACGAATACGCCATCCGGGCCTTTAAAGTTAACAGTGTAGATTACCTGCTGAAACCCATAGAGAAGGAGGCACTGGAAGCAGCACTGAAAAAATTTGAGAAAATTTATGCCGGAAAAAATGTTGAACAGCAACTATCAAAGGTTTTCGAGCAGTTTTCGAAACCCTGGAAAATACGATTTTTCGTGAAGGTGGGAGCCCGTTTTCTCACCATTCCTGTTGAAGAAATCAACTGTTTTTTTGTGGAAGAACGGTGCTCATTTCTGCGTACCCGGACAGGCAAAAATTACGATCTCGATTTTTCCCTCGACCAGGTTCAGAAAAAGGTCGATCCGGAAATGTTTTTTCGCATCAACCGCAATTTCATAATCAACATACAATATATTTCAGAAATGATTAGCTATTCCTCGAGCAGGTTAAAAATAAAAATGAAAGATTTTGAACATGAAGGACTTGTTGTGAGCCGCGACAAAGTTTCGGAATTCAAACATTGGCTTGACAGATAAAAAATCCCGGAATAATTAATTCTTCCCGGGATTTCATCCTAAGTTTTATCCTTCTGATTTATTCTTTTGTAATAATACCTACCCAACCACCACCGGGCGCCATTTCAATAGTTACTTTTGAACCGTTCGTCACACTCATTTCCTCCTGCGCAAAGTCAGCAGCATGTTTTGATGCGTTGATGCCATCTTTCCAAACTTCCATTTTATAATTTCCTTCGGGAAGAAAGCCGAGATCCAGTTCCATTTCCCTCGGCGACCAGTCGGTCATGGCTCCCACAAACCAGGTATCGCCTGAACGGCGTGCCATCAAAATGTAATCGCTCACTTTTGCCTCCAGCACTTTTGTATCGTCCCAAACCGAGGGAACAGCTTCCAGAAACTCCATGCACTCCGGTTCGCGGTAGTAGTTGGAAGGATTGTCGGAAAGCATTTGCAGCGGGCTTTCAAACACCACGTACATTCCCAATTGGTGGCAACGTGTTCCCGGGCTCATCGGCTCGGTAAAAACATCGCGGAAATTTTCCTTATTCTTGTTAATCATCGCACCTGGTGTGTAATCCATCGGGCCGGCAACCATGCGTATAAACGGCAGTGTCAGGTTATGTTCCGGGTCAGGCTGATCGGACCATTTGCAATTCTCCATTCCTTTTAAACCTTCGTAAGAAATGACGTTTGGATATTTACGGTCGAGACCAACCGGTTTATATGCTCCGTGGTAATCGACCAGCATCTCACGCTCTGCACACTCACATGCAATTTTTTCATAAAAATTTACCATCCACTGATCATCGCGCTGCATAAAATCAAT
>DATFJO010000011.1:0-2051 GCA_035269145.1 Tangfeifania sp.
CTATTTAATCGAATGTCAAAAGTGCGCGGTCGGGTTAAATTCCAGGGAATTCCGGAAGTAAAACCGGGTAAAACCATCAAACTGGATGGAGTGGGCGACCGCTTTAACGGTAAAGTTTATGTGTCTGCAGTGCGTCATCAAATTACCGAAGGAAACTGGACGGTAGATGCACAGTTTGGAATTGATCCGAAGTGGTTTACTGAAAAACATAACATCAATGATTTGC
The DNA here is from genome assembly GCA_035269145.1 of Tangfeifania sp. Lineage (GTDB taxonomy): Bacteria > Bacteroidota > Bacteroidia > Bacteroidales > Prolixibacteraceae > Tangfeifania. The sequence continues at coordinate 227 of DATFJO010000011.1, forward strand.
CGGCGTCGGGATTGCTGGCAGCAATTAACGGACTGCAAATTGGGATTGTAACACAACTGGAGAGCGACCCGGATGGCGAAGACCGTATTCAGGTTAAACTTCCGATTGTAAATAACGAGGAACAGGGAATCTGGGCACGAGTTGCTACGCTGGATGCAGGTGAAAACCGTGGCTCATTTTTCCGCCCTGAAATCGATGATGAAGTGATTGTGGGTTTTATCAACGAAAATCCAAACGATGCAGTGGTTTTGGGAATGATGAACAGTAGTGCCAAACCCGCACCATTGTCAGCATCCGACGATAACCACGAAAAAGGTTTTGTCACCCGCAGCGAAATGAAGCTCATTTTTAACGATGATGAAAAAAGCATGACACTGGAAACACCCAACGGAAATAAAATGGTGTTGAGCGACGATGATGGCGGGATTAAAATTGAAGATGAAAACGGCAATTTCATTGAGCTGAATTCCGATGGAATTACCATTGAAAGTGCTAAGGAGATAAATTACAAATCATCCACCGATATGAAAATGGAAAGCGGCACAAATCTGGAGTTAAAAGCAGGCGCACAATTTAAAGCCGAAGGCAGCGCGGGCGCCGAGGTTTCAACAAGTGCCGTGGCAATAGTGAAAGGTTCGCTGGTACAGATAAATTAAAATATTGAGCAAATATGAACGGTTTAGAAATTGAAGTTTTTTCGAAGTTTGAATGCCAAACCTGTCAGCCGGCAGATTGGAATTCTTGGTATAAACATTATTCCTCCCCTTTGGGGAGGTTAGGAGGGGCTTAACATGGGAGCACCAGCAGCAAGAATTACAGATATGCACGTTTGTCCGATGGTTACAGGAACAGTCCCACATGTGGGCGGACCTGTGTTGCCCCCGGGCGAACCAACGGTGCTGATTGCAGGAATGCCTGCTGCCCGGGTGGGAGATATGGCTACCTGCACCGGGCCGCCCGATTCAATTGTAATGGGCTCGGCAACGGTGTTCATTGGCGGAATGCCCGCTGCAAGAATGGGTGATACAACGGCGCACGGAGGTACAATTGTAGCAGGCGCCCCGACCGTTTTAATTGGGTGAAAAACGTAAATGATAGTGTGAAAACGATGAAAATTTGAATTTACAGATGGAGACAAAACAAATGTTTTTGGGACGAGGATGGAGTTTTCCGCCTGAATTTAAAAAGGAGACCAAGGCGGTAAAGATGCTGGAAGATGAGGCTGATATTGAAAGCAGCCTTGAAATTTTACTTTCTACCCGGCTGGGCGAGCGCATTATGGTTCCGGATTACGGCTGCAACCTCGAAGAGTTGCTTTTTAGTCCGCTGAATCTGTCGGTAAAAACCTACGTCATCGATTTGATTAAGACAGCCATTTTGTATCACGAACCCCGAATCGATGCAAAAAAAATTCAGATTGACCCGGCAGATGAACTTAACGGTGTGCTGCTCATTAACATCGATTACATTATTCGTTCCACCAACTCGAGACGAAATATGGTTTATCCGTTTTACAAAGAAGAAGGAACTGAAATCAAATGAAACAAGGGGTTGCAACCCCTTGTTGCAGTCCCTTGCTGATAAGGAAAAAAATTTATGGCAAATTGCGGAAAAGAAATATTACTGGCACGCGAAGGAACTGAACAACAACAGCGGTTTATCGAGGCACTTGAGCCCGGTTTTTTCAGGCTGAACGACTTTGAACTGAAAGACTGGATGAAGTTTGCTCATCGATTCGCCGAACATGTAAATTATTTCAACACGGCCAATGCAGATGCGCCGTCGGGCAACTGGCAGGATTTTTTCAAGAGTGATTCAGAGTTGG
>DATFJO010000012.1:0-5071 GCA_035269145.1 Tangfeifania sp.
CACTTCAAGAAACTCGTCCTGCTCACCGCTGTAAACCGTATATTCGCGTTGCTCGATGGTGCCCGGGCGGCGCAAAATTACAAACTGTCCGGTCTGGAACGGCAATTCATTTCGCTCCAGTTGCAAAACGAAGGTAGATTCGGTGAGGCGCCTGAATGCTGTTATCGCGTGTTTTTTCAACTTTTCTGTTTTTTTTGTTTTCTGCAATAAGAAGACAAAAGTACAAAAATATCTTTTATTGGATTTGTTGTGATTTTTTATCTTTTCCGGCAGGAACTTTAATGCTTAACATTTTTTATCTTTGATGTTAATATACTTTTAAAAAAATATATCAGCAATGAAACAATTAACATACAGAATTCTTTTAAATCCGGAACCAGAAGGTGGATATACTGCAACAGTTCCGGCCCTGCCTGGTTGTGTTACCTGGGGCAAAGATATAGATCATGCTATTGAAATGACGAAGGAGGCCATTGAAATTTATATTGAAAGCATGGTGGCCAATAACGAAAAAGTTCCTGATGAATCGAAGACACTGGAATACGCTTTGACCCTTAATGCTGTGGTATGAGCAACACTCCTTCATTAACACCTAAAAAATTAACAAGAATTCTTTCAAAAAAAAGGATTCATTTTAGATCGTGAGAAAGGGAGTCATCAGGTTTGGATAAATAAAAATGAAAGCAAACGTGTAGTTGTACCGATGCACAAAAAAGATTTGCCAATTGGAACGCTTTATGCAATACTCAGACAAGCAGGAATTGATAAAAGTGAAATATAGTATGCATCAGTGAATGAGAAAAAAATAGGGGGTCGTTTATGGCCCCCTACTATTCAAACTATTCATTAAAAACTCAATTACTTTTCTGAATTTTTTTTTTGCGTCTATAGCGAATCCCCAAAATCTTTTTTGAATTTAGCCATCAATTTTTCGGGCCAGTCGCCTTTTGCTTTCAGGCGTCCCATAAAGAAACGCAGCAATGGTGGTTCTTCCACCCACTCGAGGCCGCCAACCAATTCGCGATTTTCGTACAGCCACTTCACACGATCGATCATAAACATGGTTTGCGAAAGTGTAAACACACGACGCGGGAAAGCCAGTCGCAGTAACTCCACATCGGCCAGAATGTCGTCGCCGTTTTCATCGCGCACACTCGAAATGGTTCCTCTTTCCATTCCGCGCACGCCCGAAATAATAAACAAGGCACTTGCCAGAGCTCCTGCCGGATAATCTTTTTGCGGAACATGAGAAAGAAATCCTTTGGCATCGACGTGGCAGCCCAACGCTCCAGGAGGAGTAATAACAGGAATGCCTGCAGCGTCGAGTTGATTTACTGCATAATTAATAAATGAGGGTGATTGCCCGATTACCGTTTCATCGCAGGTTTCGTTGATTCCCACTGCCATGGCTTCAATTTCGCGAACCGACATGCCGCCGTAAGTCAGGAATCCTTCGTATAAAACCAGCAGGTCGCGCATTTTCAGGTAAAGATCTTCGCTGTCGGTTACAATTCCACCGCCGCGAGTAGAGCTCACTTTTCGGCTCGAGAAGTAAACCAGGTCGGAGTAACTGCACATTTCCAGCAGAATATCTTTAATACTTGCATCTTTAAATTCTTCTTCGCGCTCTTTGATGAAATAAGCGTTTTCGCCAATCAGGCTGGCATCGAGCACCATCATGGTTTCGTTTTCATCACAAATCGCTTTCACATCGCGCATGTTTTGCATCGAAAACGGCTGCCCTCCGATGAGGTTGGTCGATGCTTCCATTCGTACAAAAGCCACCTTTTCTTTTCCGTATTTTTGAAAAACATTTTTCAGCTTATCAATATCGATGTTTCCTTTGAATGGCTTGTCACTTTTAATTTGCAGAGCATCGTCGGCATAAATCTCCAGCACTTTTCCACCGTTCAGTTCCATGTGTTCCTTGGTAGTGGTAAAGTGGTAATTCATAGGAATAACGTCACCTTTTTTTATAAAAGCCTGCGAAACAATGTTTTCTGCAGCGCGTCCCTGGTGGGCAGGCAAAACGTAATGCTTGCCGAAAACATCGCGCAATGCCGCTTCCATGCGGTAAAAACTTTGCGAACCAGCATAAGCATCATCGGCTTGAAGCATGGATGAAACCTGGTTGTCGCTCATTGCGTTTGTACCTGAATCGGTAAGCATATCTAAGAAAATATCCTTTGTGCTTAACAGGAAAGTATTGAACCCGGCTTTTTCCATCGCTGCTTTTCGTTCTTCAACAGGTTTCAGAAAAAGTTTTTGTACGATTCTAACTTTGTGAAGCTCAACAGGAATTTGTTCGCCACTGTGAAATTTAATGGCGTTGTTCTGATTTGTCATTTTTCTCTGGTTTATTGTTTCGAATTAAAAAAAATCTAAAAATAATTTCTTCGATTTAAAAACAAGCATATTTTTTGTTGATGTTTTACCATTAACCCGTATTTATAATCAATCAAAATAATAAAGTAAAACTGACTTTTAAAAAGTCTTGTCAAAAAGGGATTTTTTGAAATGAAAAAAATTGATTTTTACAGGGAAGTCTTATGAAAAAGTACTCTGCTAAATCCCTGCTATTTTCGAAATTCCGCTCAATAGTTCAAAAGCTGGTGAATCAGCAAAACATGCTTTACAGTTTGCGTACATCCAAACACAGTCGATCAAATCGGTGAGCATGTGAAAAAGCAGTCCGATTCCAATTATATTGTAGGGTTTTCGGAAAAACAGTAACAGCACGTACACAATCATTGCGTAGTATGTATGCAACGGATGGAAGTTTATGCTGCATCTGTTGGCTTCGAAAATTGGGTTTGCCAGCAAATGATCTAAATCGACCAGCATGGTTGCCAGCAAAATGAGATACGCTTTTTTCCACTCTTTTCTAAAGAATAAAAATGCAATAAAGAATGGAAAAACAAGGTGCAAAAAGTAGTGGAGAAATGTCTGCATTATGCTGTTGATTTTAGATTTTTATGAGCCGGCAGTAATTTTAAATGTATATGAGTTCCAGTATTTTCTCCAGCCATTTAGCATCCACTTCATCGAAAGCAGCTTTTTGGTTGCTGTCAATGTCGAGCACACCAATTATTTCGCCGTTCTCATTTTTGAGTGGGACAACAATCTCAGAATTTGAGCGTGAATCGCATGCAATGTGTCCCGGAAACTGGTGGACATCTTCAACCAAGACTGTTTCTTTTTGATTGAAAGCTGCCCAGCAAACGCCCTTGTCTTTTTCCAGAATCTGGCAGGCAACCGGTCCCTGGTACATAAAAACAGTCATCAAGCCGTTTTCAATCCGGTAAAATCCGGTCCAGAAATAAGTATCCATTTTATGATGCAGCACCGCAATAATCGTTGCCATCCGCGCAGTCGGACTATTACTTTTCAGCACCAGTTCGCTCAGTTGTTTGTGTATTCTCGAGTATCTGCCTTCTTTTTTCTGCTTATCCATATTTATTTTAATTACGCTTTCAATCTGCGAAAAAACAAAAAATGCTTAATTTAGTTGAATAAAAATTGAAAAATTATGCAACGCCTGGTAACTGATTCAAATGAAAAAATGTGGGGAATGCTCACTCATCTACTTGCACTTTCGGTATTTGTTGGTATCCCGCTTGGGAATGTAGTTGGTCCGCTAATTATTTACCTGATAAAAAAAGATGAGTATCCGTTTGTTGCAGAGCAGGGTAAAGAAGTGCTGAATTTTCAAATAACCTGGTCTATCATTTTTATCGTTTCAGCCGTATTAATAATTGTCGGCATCGGAATTTTAATGTTGATTGGATTTGGCATTGCCTGGTTGGTGATGGTGATTTTGGGAAGTGTGGCAGCCAATCGCGGAGAGAGTTATAAATATCCGCTTACGATTAATTTTTTGAATTAAAGACCAAAATTTCTTATTACAAAAATTCTGTTTATTTCATTCGCCTGTTCCAAATCAGAGGATTACGGCTGAAATGAAAAATTGCAAAAACATTAATAATATCTTTTTTTACAAAATAATAAATTCCGAAAGGAAATCTTTTTAAAATTGCCCTTCTGATTTTGCCTTTTACTTTGGGAAACTGTAGCGGATTATAAAGAATTTTTTGCAATGTATTTTCTACTTCGAAGATGAAATCATTCCCTAAATTTTCTTTCTGATGATTGTACCAATCTATGCTGATTTGTAGATCTTTTTCGGCAAAAGGATTAATTATTAGTCTGTATCGACTCATTATTTCTTGAGATTGGCTTTTACTTCTTCCCAGCTTTTCCCCTCTTCAGGATTTTTAATGGCATGTTGATATCTTGCTTCTAATTCTTTTACCATATCATTTGATAGTTCTTGTTCGTCTTCATGAATTTGTATAAATGTATAATCCTCTGATAATTCTTTCAACATATTAACAATACTTCTGGCTTTGGGATTACTTGCATCAATTTTTACAGTGTAACTCATAGTAGCGTAATTTATTCGAAGAAAAGGACATTGCTTTACAAATATAGATAATTTTCAAGATGAACCTTGGTAGCTTTTTCTTCTTTCTTACATTTAGCTTCCTCGTTTTTATTCCTTATTTTTGCACACCTTAAATGAAAATGGAATAAAATGGCACAAAAACCTTCTATCCCGAAAGGAACGCGTGATTTTTCGCCTGCTGAAATGGTGCGACGTAACTATATTTTCGACACCATTAAAAATGTTTTCCGGCTGTATGGATTCCAGCCAATTGAAACGCCAGCCATGGAAAACCTTTCAACTTTAATGGGAAAATACGGTGAAGAAGGTGATAAACTGCTGTTTAAAATTCTGAATTCGGGAGATTTTGTATCTAAAGTTTCCGAAGATGTTTACAACGAAAAAGATTCCAATAAACTGACTTCGCAAATATCGGAAAAAGGATTGCGCTATGATTTAACGGTACCTTTTGCCAGGTTTGTTGTTCAACACCAAAATGAAATTACTTTTCCCTTTAAACGCTACCAAATTCAACCGGTTTGGCGTGCCGACCGGCCGCAAAAAGGCCGTTACCGTGAGTTTTATCAGTGCGATGTGGATGTAATTGGTAGCGACAGTTTGTTGAAC
>DATFJO010000013.1:0-4452 GCA_035269145.1 Tangfeifania sp.
AGATAACAATCCTGCGCCGGGAAATTACGCCATCCGGGAAATCGAGGGCATTTGTTAACGATACGCCGGTGAACCTTAAAGTTATGCGCGAACTGGGACTGAAACTAATCGACATCCATTCGCAGCATCAAAACCTGGAACTTGGCAACCAAAAATTTCAGCTCACACTGGTCGACACTGTTGCCGGCTCAGAGAAAATACTCAGGGAATACAAGCAAATTTATTCGGCCTTTATCTCTCTTCAGAATGAATTAAAAGAAGTTACTGAAAAATCGGAGCAGGCTGCAGCTGACCTCGATTATTTTCAGTTTCAGTTTAATCAGCTCGAAGAAGCAAATCTGCAAAATGATGAGCAGCAGGAGTTGGAATCTGAACTCGAACAACTCACCCATGCAGAAGAAATAAAAAGCGCTTTCCTGAAAATTCAGCAATTGTTAGACAGCGAACATTTTTCAGCAATTCAGAATTTAAAGGAGAGTCACAGGTTACTGTTAAATATCAGCGATTTTATGGCTGGTGTTCCCGAACTAACGGTGAGGCTTGAAAGCTGCCAGATTGAGCTTAAAGACATTTTGGATGAAACCGAATTGCTGGCTGATAAAATAGAACACAGCCCGGCAAAGATTGAAGAAATAAACGAGAGGCTAAACCTGATTTACAGTCTTCAGCAAAAACATCATGTGGCGACAGTGCAGGAATTGATCGAACTGAGGAATTCGTTTGAAGAAAAAATTTCCCGCGTTACCGGTTTCGAAGATGAGATAAAAGCGCTAAAAGAAAAGCTTGAGAAAACGAAGAAAGAGCTCAACCAAAAAGCTACGGAACTAACGAAAGTCCGGAAAAATTCTTTCAAAAAAATTGAAAAGTCGGTAGTGAATGATTTGAACCAACTGGGAATGCCGAAATCACGGTTTGCCATTCAGCATGAAAACCTTCCTGATTTTACATCCGACGGAAAAGATGCAGTGGCATTTTTGTTTAGCGCCAACTCCGATGTTGCACCTGCCGAAATTTCCAAAATTGCATCGGGCGGTGAAATGTCGCGGCTGATGCTGGCCATCAAAAATATTTTACGCACTTCGAAAGCGCTGCCCACTGTTATTTTCGATGAAATCGATTCAGGAATTTCAGGCGAAATTGCACTGAAAATGGGGACAATTCTTCGTGAATTTGCCAAATCAACCCAAATTATAAACATCACTCATCTGCCGCAAATTGCAGCCAAAGGCGATGCACATTTTGTAGTTTACAAATATGAAAAAGGCGGAAAAACATACACTTCTGTCAGGCAGCTCGAAGCCGGTGAACGGATTGAAGAACTTGCAAAAATGGTGGGCGGCGATGAAATTACGGAAAATACGCTTAAAACTGCCCGCGAGTTATTTAAGCATTGATTTTTTTCTTCTTTTTGGATTATTCCTGTTATTTTTGAAAAAAGCTCAACCTAAATGAAAATCTTATTTCTTTCTCTTTTTTCGATTTTGTTATTTGCCTGCAACTCTCAAAAGAAATCACCTCCCAATATTATTTTCATTATGGCCGATGACCTGGGTTACGGCGACCTCAGTTGTTACAATAGTTATTTTATTCAAACTCCTGCCCTTGATAAACTGGCAGCGGAGGGATTGAAATTTACTGATTACCATTCCAATGGCGCTGTTTGTACACCCACGCGGGCAGCAATAATGACCGGAAATTACCAGCAGCGTGCTGGTTTGGAGGGCGTAATTTATGTGCGAGGTGAAACCAGGCAAACCGGATTGGATACTTCCGTTGTAACAATTGGCGAATTGTTCCGTGATGCCGGTTTTTCAACCGGAATTATGGGAAAATGGCACCTGGGGTACAAAAAGGAATACAATCCGGTGCAACATGGATTTGAAACTTTTTACGGTTACGTGAGCGGCAATATCGATTTTCATTCGCATTACGACAATGCAGGTATTTACGACTGGTGGCACAATTTGGATACCATCAGGGAAGAAGGATACGTTACCGATTTAATTACCGCTCACTCCATAGATTTTATCCATGAAAATAAAAACAATCCCTTCTTTTTGTATGTTCCGCACGAAGCGCCGCACGTACCTTTTCAGGGGAGAAATGACACGGCTTACCGCTTTCCGGACAGGGAATTTTCGTACCTCGGCCCGGCAAAGGATCAGCAGGGTACGTACAAGGAGATGGTGGAAGTTATGGATGAAGGAATCGGCAGGATAATGGAAACTCTTAAAGAATTGAATTTGGACGATAATACATTCGTGTTTTTTTGTTCCGATAACGGGGCGCGCTTTGGAAGCAACGGCATTTTAAGGGGAAATAAAGGATCGCTTTGGGAAGGCGGCCACCGTGTGCCTGCAATTGCCTGGTATCCGCAAAAGATTAAACAAGGAACTGAAACAGATGCCACAGTAATTAGCATGGATTTGGTTCCGACTTTGCTGAGTATTGCCGGTATTAACAGCAATGCCACTTTTGATGGTGAGGATTTTTCAAGTGTTCTCTTTGAAAATACCCAATCTGCGGAACGCCCCTTATTTTGGCGGTACAGCAATCAGAAGTCGGTTAGGAAAGGGAACTGGAAATACCTGAAAATTGAGGAAGATGAATACCTGTTTGACCTGGATAAAGATTTAACGGAACAGGAAAATCTAATTGCAGGCAATCCTGAAAAAGCAGGTGAATTAAAGATTTTGTTGAATGAGTGGGAAACGGAAATGAACCAATACAATCAGAAAACAAAATAATTTTAAAACGATAATTTTAATAACCGGAAATTTTACGAATTATGAAAAACCTGATTCCTCTTATCCTTTCTTTTGTTTTTTTGGGAGTTGCATGCAATAATGAGAATAGAGAACAAGAAGACGCCAAACAGCCCAATTTTATCGTTTTTATTGCCGACGACGCAGCCTGGAATGATTGCGGGCCATACGGAAACGATGCGATTAAAACACCCAATATCAATAAACTGGCCGAAGAAGGCCTGGTTTTCGACAATGCTTTCCTGACCACCAGTTCGTGCAGTCCGAGCCGGGCCAGTATTTTAACCGGCCGGTATCCGCACAGCACCGGTGCACCCGAGTTGCACATGCCGCTGCCGGCCGACCAGGTTTTGTTTGCCGGCGAACTGCAAAAAGCGGGTTACTATACCGCAGTTGCCGGAAAATACCACATCGGGCCTGAAAGAGCAGAGTTCGACAGCATTTACGGTGGCCGTCCCAGTGGTTGCGAAAACTGGGTGCGGGCGCTCAGAAACAGGCCTGCCGGCAAGCCATTCTTTTTATGGCTGGCAGCGCTCGATCCGCACCGCGCTTACCAGCCAAATGCAATTCCCGAACCTCACGAAACCGATAATGTAATTGTTCCTCCGTATTTGCCCGACAACGATTCTACCCGCAAAGACCTGGCGCTTTATTACGATGAAATTTCAAGGCTCGACAGTTACCTCGGAGAAGTGATGGAGGAATTGAAAAAACAGGGCGAAGATGAAAATACACTGGTAATTTACATGACCGATAATGGCCGTCCTTTTCCACGCGCAAAAACACGGTTGTACGACAGTGGAATAAAAACTCCGTTTATTGTGAGGTGGCCGGATAAAGTGAAGAAAGGAAGAACAGATGCACTGGTGAGTTCCATCGACATTGCACCCACTTTTTGTGAACTGGCAGGCGCTGAAATTTCAGAAACCTTCCAGGGAGTTTCCTTTGCTCCGGTTTTGGAAGATTTTTCAGAAAAAACACGAAGTTACATTGCCGCCGAACACAACTGGCACGATTACCAGGCGCACGAACGTGCCGTAAGGAATGAACGGTTTTTATACATCAGGAACGCTTTTCCGCAACTCAATGCTTCGCCTCCGGCCGATGCTGTAAGAAGTATTACTTACCAAAAAATGATTGAATTGTTTGAAGCCGGGGAACTGAATGAAAAGCAACTTGATTGTTTTATTGCTCCGCGACCGGCTGAAGAGTTGTACGATGTAGTGAAAGATCCGTATCATTTTAACAATCTTGCTGAGAATGCTGACTACCGGAATGAATTGCAGGAGATGAGTTTGTTGCTGGATACCTGGCTCAAAGAATTCAATGATTCCATTCCCCAAAATCCCACACCCGACAAATTTGACCGTTGGACCGGGGCAGGGTTGTGATATTGAAAACCAAATATTGTTGCAAATAGTAAGATTAACTTTGCATACTCTTGCCACCGTCCGGATGTAAAATTTGTCCGGTCATATATGAAGCATCTTCAGAGGCGAGAAAAACATACGATGGAGCCACTTCACACGGCTGCCCGCGCCGGCCGAGGGGTGTATTTTCCCCGAATTTGTCTACCTCTTCTTTTTCGAAAGTGGAAGGTATCAGCGGAGTCCAGATAGGACCAGGCGCTACGCCGTTTACCCTGATTTTGCGGGAAGCCAGGTTAAGGGCGGATGCACGCGTAAAC
>DATFJO010000014.1:0-4865 GCA_035269145.1 Tangfeifania sp.
AAGTTATGAAACAAAGTTTTCGCCTAAAACAATTTATAAAGTTGCAGGAATGCTGGCAGCCGGCAAAGTAATCGGCGTTTGCAACGGTTTTGGAGAGGCCGGTCCGCGTGCTTTGGGAAACCGGAGCATTTTGGCACGGGCTGATTCAAAAAGTCTGGCCAACAAAATCAGCATGGAAAAGAAAGGCCGCGAATGGTACCGGCCACTGGCACCGGTTGCGCTCGAAAAAAATACCCGGTATTTCACGGGAGTCGATGAAATTCATCCGCTTTCCGAATTTATGCTGATTGATTTTTCGGTTCTTTCCGATCGACAAAAAGAGTTGGCCGGAGCAGTTCACGCCGACGGAACTGCCAGGGTTCAAACCATTTTTAAAAAACAACAGAATCCGTTTTTGTTTGATTTGCTGGAATTACTCGATGTGAAATATGGCATCAAAGCCCTGATAAATACCTCGTTTAACGGGAAAGGCGAACCCATCGTTCATGCAAAAGAAAATGCATTGACAGCAGCCCGGAATATGAAACTTGATGGGGTGATTTTGAATGGGGAGGTTGTTAAAATTTCATAATTGCCCTTTCAGGGCGGATTTTATTTTATTTCAATATTAATAATATTTACATGTTTGTAGTATCTTCAAATGTAATTTGTTGATATTCTGAAATCAATTGGCTGAAAGCCAATCTATATTCAGCCCAGTGGCAACGCCCTGGGTTTATGTATAAAAAATTATAAAGTCGCCCTGAAAGGGCAACTGATTAATCAGTCCAAATATATTTTTCATCATAATCGACTCCGTATTTTTTCATGAATAATATATATTCTTCTTTGAAAGACATTTTTTGGTGATGTTCTTCTTGTTTGCTAATGTATTCTTTGGTTTTGTTGTGCAATGAAGGGCTTACCGAGAATCCACCATAACCACCCTGCCAGGCAAAGTTTAGATAATGTCTTGAAATTGTTTTGAGCCATCTGCTGCTGTGCCTTTTTATTTCCTCCACAAGTTTTGCAAGCGAAATATTTTTTGACATCACACAAAAAATATGCACATGGTCTTCAACTCCATTTATTATTATGGGAATTGAATCGTTGTCTTTAATTATTGCTCCTAAATAGGCATATAACTTTGTTTTATCTTCTGTTCTGATAAATGCTTCAGGATTTTTAATATGAAAAATAATGTGAACAAATAATTTTGATAATGATTGAGCCATGCTGAAGATTTTTTAATTGCCCTTTCAGGGCGAATTCATTATTAGTTATATTTTTCACCCAATGTGTTACATTGGGCTGAATTTAATAGGGCTTTCAGCCCATTTAAAAACAATTATTCATTTATCCATTGCTTCCAGCGAATCTTTTATCTCCGAAATTTCATCCCTGAGGGAAATAATGTCTGATTCACTTAGTGGTTTTATTAACTCCTCGTCATACACATCCAGGAAACTGTCGCCATATTTTGAGATAGCATTTTCAATGTCTTTAATTTTTCCCTTTAATTCTGCCAGTTCCTCCTTCAGGCTTTGGTATTCAGGAGTGTCCAGGTTTATTTTTTTCAGCTCTTTGTGTTTTCTTTTATGCAGAAGTTTTACGGCGATGAGTTCATCAAAAAGCTGTTCTTTTTTATTTTCATCAGATAGCATTGCCATTTTTAGTTGATTATTGGTTATTAGATTGTTGAGTTATATTTTAATCAAAATTCTCCGCTTCAAAAATATAGGTTTCGCCGGCAGTGGTTTCCTGGGTAATAAAATTACCGTCGTACCTCAGGTTCATTTTATTTCCGCGCAACGATTTTATTTTCACCCAGTCAAGTTTGCCCTCTTTCCAAACTATGGAAATAACAAATCCGCCGCGGCCTTTAATTCCATCTATTTCGCCTGAATTCAAAGCGGAAGGAAGCGCCGGCAAAATATCGAGAAAGTAATCGCCGTTTAAGTCGCGCAGATGTGATTGCAGCAGCATTTCGGTAATGCCCGAAGTTGCGCCAAAATTTCCGTCAATCTGAAAAGGCGGATGCGCATCGAACAGGTTGAAATAGAGCCCGCCGCGGTCTTCGTAATTTGTTTCTTCACTTATCGACGGCACCATCAGGTTTTTGAGCAGCAGAAAAGCATGGTCGCCGTCGAGCAACCTTGCCCAAAAATTGATTTTCCAGGCGCGCGACCAGCCGGTTCCTCCGTCGCCGCGATGCGAAAGTGTAACTTTGCAGGCTTCGGCAAAAGCGGGTGTTGTCATCGGGTGTATTTCATTTCCCGGGTGCAATCCCCACAAGTGGGAAACATGACGGTGTTTATTTTCAGGGTCATCCCTGTCTTCCAGCCACTCCTGCAACTGACCGTACTGCCCGATTTGATTGGGTGCAATGCTGTCGTGTTTGGCCTGCAATTTTTCCGCGAAATCTTCGTCAACTCCGAGTTCTCCGGCTGCCTCGATTGTGTTGGAAAACAGGGTGCGGATGATTTGGTGATCCATGGTTGGTCCCATAACCAAACCTCCGGTTTCGGGGCTGTTGCTCGGGCCGCTGACCAGCCATTCCGGATTTTCGGGATACGGAATTAAGTAGCCGGCAAAAAACCGCGAGGCTTCTTTTAAAACCGGGTAGGTACGGTTTTTCAGGAAAACTTTGTCGCCGGAAAACTGGTAGTGCCACCACAAATGCTGGCTCAGCCAGGCACCGCCGGTGGGCCAGATGCCATGATTGGCATTGTTAATTGGCGCTGCTCCGCGCCAGATATCGGTGTTGTGGTGCGTTACCCAACCGTCGAGATTGTAATGTTCTTTTGCCACATTCTGCCCGGTTTGCGACAGGTCTTCCACCATTGCAAAAAGTGGCTCGCCACACTCCGAAAGATTCGTTATCTCCGACGGCCAGTAATTCATTTCGGTGTTGATGTTGATGGTGTATTTACTGTCCCACGGTGGCGCCAGCTTGTTGTTCCAGATTCCCTGCAAATTGGCTGGTTGTGATCCTGGCCGCGATGAGGAAATCAGCAAATACCTGCCGTATTGGTAAAGCAGCGCTACCAGGTTCGGATCTTCATCGCCAGTAAAAGAAACCAGCCGCTCATCGGTTGGCCGGTTCGAAATTTCGGAGCTGCCTAAATCGAGTGAAACGCGGTTCATCAACGACCGGAAATCTTTTGTGTGCTCTTCTTTCAGCGCTTCGTACGATTTGTCTTCCAGTTCGGCCAGGTAGTTTTCGCAACGTTCTGCCGGAATGGCGCTTATATCATCATAATTCACAAAACTGGTGGCTGCCACAAGTGTTAAAGTAGCACTTTCTGCATCCGTAATTTTCAGAGAATCCCCGGACTGAACGAGTTCCCCGCCGTCGGGTACAATTCTCAACCTGGCTTCAAACGTTAACTTGCTTCCCGGATACGGATTTCCATCGCGGCCTAATTCATTGTGGTAATCATTGGCGCGGCCTCTCAAAATAACCTGGTCGCCTTCCACCAAAACTTCATAATCGTTATGCGGACAATCGAGCGTGGCCGAGAAATTCAGTGCCCCTTTTTCCGATGCTTCCACCCTCATTACGATTGCTTCATCTGGATTTGAACTGAACAGCTCTCGTTTAAATCTGACTCCGTCTTTTTCATAAGAAACAGAAGTCACGGCTTCCTCTAAATCGAGTTGTCGCCGGTAGTTTTCCACAGTAGAATGTTCTGGAAAATGCAACCGGATATTTCCAAACGGCAAGTAACTCAACATGCCAAATGGCTGCGACATAAAATGTTCGTTTCCCAGTTTATGGGCTTCTTCCTGTTTGCCCTCCCAAAGCAACCGGCGTAAATCGTCGAGGTATTTCCAGGCGCCTTCATGCGCATAATCGTGGGGCTGGCCACTCCACAGTGTTTCTTCGTTAAACTGAATGTTTTCATCTTCGGTTCCTCCGAAAACCATGGCGCCCAACCGGCCGTTTCCAACCGGCAGCGCTTCGGTCCATTCGGTTGCAGGTTCGTCGTACCAAAGCATCAGCGATGGACTAAACTCTTTTTCAGACGGGACTTTGTCAGTGCAGGAAAGAGAAAAAAGAAACGACAGCAGGAGAATAAAAAAACAAGAATATTTCATTAGTTACAGCATTTAGTACTTATAACACCAAACTTAGGAACAATTTTAAATATTTTTGACATTTTTTCTCAGGTATTTCGTTTAGCATTCTTTTGCTTTGAACCTTTAATTCAGAAATTCTGAAAAGGAACTATTTTTAATGAGGCTCAATCAGCCATCTGAAATACCTTTTTCATGGTCCGTTCGAAGCGGGGAGAAAATTTTGAATCCAAAAAATCATGCACCTGACACACTTGCTCACTTATCACATATTTTATCAGCACAAACAATTGAAACACCAATATTTAAATTTTATAGTATGAATAAAAAATCAATTAAAAAATTTACAGGTTTATTTATTTTCTTTTTTGCGGGCATTGCCGTTGCTTTTGCCCAAATGCCGCAGCAAACGGTACAACCGGCTGATCCGGCCAGTGTAACCGACACCGAAATGGAGCAATTTGCCGGCGTTTTTGTGGAGTTGCAAACCATGAATCAGCAGATTCAGCAGGAAATGGTAACTGCGGTGCAGGAAGAAGGAATTGAAGTGCAGCGTTTTAACGAAATAATGAATGCACAGCAGGATCCAAACCAGGAAGTGGATGCAACTCAAGAGGAACTTGAATTGTTTGCCGCCGCCGGACAGGCCATTCAGCAAATTCAGCAAAGTGCGCAACAGGACATGCAGAAAGTGATTACCGACAGCGAACTATCATTGGATCGCTACCAGTCGATTATGGCTGCCATGCGCAACGATACCGGTCTGCAACAAAAGCTGCAGGAACAGATTCAGCAATAAAAAAAAT
>DATFJO010000015.1:0-2370 GCA_035269145.1 Tangfeifania sp.
TGGAAAATGCGGAGCCTGATGAAAAACAATTGTATGCGGCAATGGATGTCGGGTTCATCTCCCAAAACGTTTACCTTTTTTGCGCTTCGCAGGGGCTGGCAACAGTAGTAAGAGCAACCGTTGACAAAGAAAACCTCCGCGAAAAAATGAATATGCAACCCGAACAGCACATCCTGCTCGGACAAACAGTCGGCTACCCGGGGGAATAGAGCCAGCATTGAGCAGGTGGACTCAAAGCCACCAGCTCAACCTCAGGGCCTTCACCTGGGGAATAAGATTTTATACCGATTAGAAATTAAACTGAGCCTTTGGTTCGCAAACTCCCAATGGCTCTCTAATTTTCTATCGGCATTAACCATTGTAATCTCCAAGTTTCGCAAAAGCTCACTTTGAAATACAATTGGTATAAGAACTCAGTTTGCTTTTTTCTTCAAAAACAGAATCCGATGATCCGGTCCGTTGGGAAAATTGAGTTTCAGGGAGGTTGCTTTTACCACAGTTTCGGTGCGGTTCGTATCCTCTCCGGTTGAAGGATCGATCCAGCGGACAGACCAGGTTCCGGGCGATACCCCGAGGTGAACAGATCCGGCGGTTGAAACGCCTGCTAACTGGACCACGCAAACCGAATCATTGGCAAGCACATTTGCACCGGCATCTTCCGGCAGTTTTTTAACCATTCCCGGATTTGGCTGCATATTCCAGAAAGGGACTTCGGCAATCAACCGGCCCAGCTTACCGATTGCCTTATGCTGGAAACGGATGACCGATTCAGGGTTATCACCTGCCGGACGATGAAACCGGGCAGCCGCTGCGCCACTGATAAACCTGCCCCACAGCACCAATTCGCCTCCACCGGCGTTGCGCGAATAATCCTTGGAAACAATCAGCGGACGTCGTGTGTCTGCTTCGGCCATTGCCTGCCGGTAGGAATAAATTCGCTGTCCCCCGCCAATCGCCTGCTGTTGCGGTTTGCCAAATTCATGCCCTGACACCCCCTGCGCAATATCCACAAAATCATATAGTGGCTCTGTACACAATGTGAGCGGATTGAATTCGTAAGCGCACTCGCCGCCTCCATCCAACCGGTTGGTGGAGGGCATGTCGCCAATCATAAAACCCGCCGGAACCTTTTCCCGAATGTATTCGGCCCAAAACCGGCTCCAGTCCAGATGAGCACGGCTTTCATTGGAGATATTCAAAATGATATGCGGATAACCGGTTACAATTGACAGCAGATGGTCCACATATTTTTTCTGAAGACGGAGAACCTGAACATTGTTTTTCCGCGACGGGATGGTGCTGTAGAAAGGCGCATTGCAGACACTGGTTTCGGAAGATAGCGCGGTTTCGTTGTAATTGACATTGTTTTCAGGATTAAACGGGTGGGCATTCCAGGCATTTCCTTCGCCCGGGTCGTAAGCACCGCCGGGGCCGCGTGTTACCGACCAGTCATCCCATACCTCGAGTGAAACCATTATCCGTCGTTCAAGCGTCGCATCCAGAAAGGCACGCAGCCGTTCTTCCCATGCCGGTTCAAATTGCGCCAGGTCAAAGCGGCCATTGCCGAGCTTTAACCACGGCTGCAGCACTTTTGTTACTTTTCCGTCGTGCATGTGGTTCATTGGGTCGTAGGGCAAACAACGAACAAAACCGCAAACATGCGGGCTGCCAATTTCGTCAATTACCGTTGCCAGGCGGTCGAGTTGTGCGGTAAAATCAACCTCGGCAGGCCGGCTTATGGGTGTCCAGCTATGGTAACCGGTGGCGCCAAGCGGAAAAACCGGCGTAGCTCCCCAGGCCAGGTAGTGCGGATTTTCAGGCAACGGACGGATGCGATTCTCCTCCTGTTTGTGGATTTGGAAACTCAAAAAAAATAACGACAAACACGCAATTACAGTCAGGTTTTTATACATACCATTCACTTTTAATTTTTTACCGGAAAAAGGAACCAGTGCACCGGAATAAAACGATGCCGGAGTGACTGAACTCAAAATGTTGCACATCAGGTTTCGGCACTGAACAAACGCTAACCGGCGGTGGAAAATTACTAAGAAAAAATCAGAAGGCCATTCAAAAAAGTGCAAAGCATTCTGCAAGCCGCAAGCTGCAAGCCACAAGCCACAATCGAAATCAGCATCACTCACACAACCAGCACGAAAGAACTGCCCATTTCCTCTTTTTTTCGAGTGTTCACCCAATTATATTAGGCATAATGAGAAAATGACAGAGATGCTGAAACAAGTTGCCAATGACAGATTTTTACAAGGTGCTTTATATAAATCAAATACAAAATCATACTTTATTGTCATTTCGACGAAGAATGAGGAGAAATCTCTCACAATTGGAACAGATTTCTCAGTCGTTCCTCCT
>DATFJO010000016.1:0-5097 GCA_035269145.1 Tangfeifania sp.
TTGTGAGAGGATATTAAAAATGAGGGCCATGATTACCACGGCAACATTTAAAACAAGAAATACCTGGAGGTTTCCCCAGGTTTTCCCGATTACATATTCGCCGTTGGTCATCGAGCGCATATAAATTACCTCAGTTGTATCGAGTTTTTTGTCGCGTTTTAAAAAGTCGGAAGCCAGGAAAACAGCAATAACTGCCTGTGCAACATTCAGAATAAGCAGGTTAAAATAGGGGATGGCCGCCGGTATGCTTCTGATGGCCCAACCTTCTTCTCCACCACCTTCGATAATCATCCCGAAATTCATTCCGAAAAGTACCAAAAGCGACAATACGCTGAAAATGCGGAAAAACCAGCTACGGAGCAACGTTTTCCGTTCGTATTTTGCAATTGAAAAAATATTGTGCAGTGAAATCATTTTTACAGCTTTTGATGTTACGAATTAATCCATTGGTTGAGTTTGTTTTCCATAAAATATACATAGGCGTGCTCGAGATTGGGATCGATTTGTCTGCCGTAATAACCATTAATTTCATCGGCAACAACCTGTACTTCCCAGCCTCCTTTCGTAGGTATGGTAGAAATAACAGGAAATTTTTCATTTATTTCGAGGTATTCGGCCTCGGTGGCATTTATCAGCCACACATTTCCTTCTGCCTTTTTCACCAGTTGCTCGGGCGAACCGCTAAAAGCGAGTTCTCCATTGTTGAGCAGCGCCATGTTGTGGCATGTGCTCGAAATATCGCCCACAATGTGAGTTGAAAGAATAATAATTACATCGCGTGTACTGATTGTTGAAAGCAGGTTCCGGAAACGAATTCGCTCCTCCGGGTCGAGGCCGGTGGTTGGCTCGTCAACTATTATAATTTTTGGGTTGTTGATTAGCGCCTGTGCAATTCCGAGTCGTCGTTTCATTCCACCCGATAATTTGTTGGCGTTCCGGTCGCGGGCTTCAAAAAGTCCTACTTCTTCAAGCATCTGGTCTACTGCGGTTCGCCGGGCGGTTCCGTTTTTCATGCCAGCCAGCCGGGCAGCATAATCAAGAAATTCGTAGGTTTTTAATTTTGAAAAAAAGCTGAAATCCTGTGGCAGGTAACCCAGCATCGAGCGGATTTCGCGGCGGTTTTTCGCCAAATCGAGATCGTTTACTTTTACTGTTCCCTTTGATGGTTTCATCAAGGTTACCAAAATACGCATCAGTGTGGATTTTCCGGCTCCGTTCGGACCAAGCAGCCCGAACATGCCATTGGGAATCTCCAGATTCAGGTTTTTTACGGCATAATTTCCGTTTTTGTAGACCTTGCTAAGCCCTTCAATTTTTATTTGCACGTTTCTTGTTTTCCTTTAAATTAACACTGTTTTGGACTTTTTAGGTGTAAAATAGTTTAATACTGCCAATTATTAATCTTATTTCCTGGTTTCGGTACAATAGTTTGTATTGAATTTTGCCTGAAAATTACCATCAGTTTTAAAAAACAAAAAAAGCCCTGCAATGCAGAGCTTATCATTCTTGTTCTCAGGCGCTTTATTTCCTCACGTAATAAGAATAATTTTTGAATTTATCGGTTAAAACCACTTCATACAGGCCTTCGTCGAGCTGCGATAAATCAAAAGATTTTTGAATACATACCTCTTTCCCCAACTTTCTTCCGGCAACGTGATCACCCTCTTTGTAAATGTTCAGGAATACATTTTTTTCTCCCTTGTTCAAAAATGAAACACTTAAAAGGTTGTTTTCGAAAGTGTAAACCGGGGAAAACAGACGGATTTCTTCTCCCACCTTAATTTTTTCTCCTGAAACGGTTAATTTACGGTTCAATGTGCAGTTTCCCGAACTTAAACTTACCTCGTAACAGCCGTTTTTTAAGTTTGAAAAATCAAAAACGGCACGGTAATTTTCAACCGGTTTTTCTGATTTTTTGTAATACAGTGTTTCGCCAATTAAATTTTTTACTGACAATTCAAACTGTGCTGCGCTGCCGGTTTCAAAGGTTACCAGTGTTTTTTCTGCTTCTACGGGAACGATTTTCATTGAGGGCAGTTTTGTGGCAAAAACTGCCGATGCCAAAAATAAGGCAACTACTGATAAGATAAATGTTTTTGTTTTCATGACTTTTCTGTTTAAATGAATAATTGTTGGTTATATGACTCCTGAAATTAGGGGGAGGTTACATCAAAATGATATTTTATCGACGAACACTACCATATTGAAGATCAACAGCGTCAATTATCCTGTAAAATCGTTTTGCCGGGATGAAAACATTGATTGGCAGAAATTTATCAAAAAAAAAGGCCCTGCAATGCAGAGCCTCGTTTTTCTGTTTTCCTTTTTCCAATCTATTTTACCAGGTTGTATGTAAATTCATTGTCGAACGAACTTAATACCACTGTGTAAGATCCATTTCCAAGTTTTGAGAGGTCGTAACCGGTTGCGATGTTAAAATCTTTTCCCAGTTCTGTTTGGTAAACCAGCCCGTTGTTGTCGAAAAATTTCAGTCTGAGCGGTTCCTGGTCGAAATTCAGGTAAGAAAGCTGCAGTACATCCTCTTTGTAATTGAAATAAGGAGCAAAGCGCATTTTCTTTTCACCTACAACGATTCCTTTGTGCGATACCGAAAATTCATTGGACACGCTGGTGTCGTTCACTTTAAGGTTAAGCACATAATTTCCGGCTTGCAAATCAGTAAAATCGAATATCTTACGGTAATCTGTAATCGGGTTTTCCGTTTGTTTGTAGTATACTAAATCACCGTTTTCTGCTGCTATACTTACTTCGAATTGTGCCGGATTTTCATTCTCGATTGAAACGATTGCCCTGTCTGCTGTTACAGGAATTACGTTCATTTTTGGTTTCTCAACTCCAGTAACAATTGCTGCAACTGCTACTGCCATAACTGTAAATGCTAATTTAATTGTTTTCATAATCGTTAACTTTTTCGTTTAACATGATTGTCGCTGCAAACATAACATGATTTTGTGGTATGTGTTGTAAAACATAGGTTAAGAGTACGTCAAATAAATGTGAAATTAACTTCTATTATTTGTAAAGAGTTTAATCTGTATGTTAAGTCGCTGGCAAACAGCATGTATTTAAATTGCCTGATTCTACAACAAAAATTGTGCCTGTAAATATCAATTTGTATTAAGGTAATTTTATTTATTTTCGGGCAAACTAAAAATATGGATGTTCAAATATTGCAACTACTTGAAGGAGCAGAAGATGCAACCGGCGTAACTGTTATAATTGATGTTTTCCGTGCCTTTTCAACAGCATGCTATGTTTATGACAAAGGTGCAGCAAAAGTAATTCCGGTTGGAGAAATTGAAAAGGCTTATTTTCTCAAGCAAAACAATCCGGAATATATTTTAATGGGAGAGCGGAATGAAAAAAAACCAACCGGGTTCGATTTTGGAAACTCACCTGCACATCTTTCTGAAGCAAACCTCGAAGGCAGGACAATTGTACACACTACCAGTTCGGGGACACAGGGGATTGCCGCAGCGCTTCAGGCTGACGAAATTATTACCGGAAGTTTTGTGAATGCCGCTGCCATCATTCAATATATCAGGGAACGGAATCCGGAAACTGTTTCGTTGGTTTGCATGGGTTATGCCTGCGAATATGCTACCGATGAAGATACTTTGTGCGCCGAGTATTTAAGAAATGAATTGCATGGGCTTGACAATGATTACGACCGCATGAAAAGAATTATCAGAAAAGGTTCGGGAGAACGTTTTTTTGATCCGGCAAAACAGGAATGGTCTCCTTCCCGTGATTTTGATCTTTGTCTGCAAAAAAATATTTTTGATTTTGTACTTAAAGTTGAAAACGATGGGGTGAATAATTACCTGCAAAAAGTGAATGTTATTGAAAATGCAAATGTAATTACCGGTTAATGATGAAATACGATTTTGACGAAATAATACCACGCGAAGGTACCAACTGCATTAAGTACGACGGCAGGGAATGGATTTTTAAAACCGACGATGTATTGCCGCTGTGGGTGGCCGACATGGATTTTCGAACGCCCGGCTTTATTGTGGATGCCATTAAAAAACGTGCCGATCATGAAATTTACGGGTATTCATTCAAGCCGGAATCGTATTACGACTCCATTATTGGATGGATGAAACGCCGCCACAACTGGGAAATCAGAAAAGAATGGATTTCATCAAGTCCCGGAGTGGTTGCCGGATTTACACTGGCCATTGAAACGTTTTCGAAACCCGGTGACGAAGTAATTGTGCAACCACCGGTCTATTTTCCGTTTTTCGACAGTGTGAAAGGAACCCGGCGAAACCTGGTTGAAAACCCGCTAAAACCGGAAAACGGAAGGTATACTTTTGATTTCAACGATTTAAAATCGAAGATTTCGGAAAAAACCAAACTCTTATTGTTGTGTAATCCTCAAAATCCGGGAGGGATGGTATGGAGAAAAGATGAACTGGAAGAACTTTCAGCCATTTGTCTCGAAAACAATATCATGGTAATTTCAGATGAAATACATTCCGATTTGACTTACGAAGGGTACAAACACATTCC
Organism: Tangfeifania sp.; assembly: GCA_035269145.1. Lineage (GTDB taxonomy): Bacteria > Bacteroidota > Bacteroidia > Bacteroidales > Prolixibacteraceae > Tangfeifania. The sequence continues at coordinate 4,540 of DATFJO010000016.1, forward strand.
GTTTACCCGGGTTTCGGAAGAAGCGGCCAAAAACTCCATTGTTTTTATGGCACCCAGTAAAACTTTCAATATTGCCGGCTTATCATCGTCGGTTGCAATAATTCCCAATAAAACCAATTTTGCCCGGTACGAGCGTGCCTTGAATGTGGGACACCTCGGAATGGGCAATATTTTTGGAACGGTTGCCCTTGAAGCTGCCTATTCAAATGGCGACAAATGGCTGGATCAAATGATGGATTATTTGTGGGAAAATTATCTTTTCCTTGAAAAATATATCGGGGAAAAACTGCCGAAAGTGAAAGTGATGAAGCCCGAAGCTACCTATTTAATTTGGTTAGATTTCAGGGAATATGGAATGAACGACAAAGAATTGTTCAAATTTACTATTGATGAGGCAAAAGTGGGATTGAATAACGGCGGAAAATTCGGAACCGGCGGCGATGGCTGGCTGCGGCTGAATATCGGTTGTCCGCGCAGTATTCTCGAAGAAGGATTGCAGCGGCTGGAAAAAGCGTTTTCAAAGCTTTAGTATTTCAGAAATAATTATTTGCGCGAAAC
>DATFJO010000017.1:0-10582 GCA_035269145.1 Tangfeifania sp.
TCGCAAAACAAAGTAGTTGTTTTTCCGAGGAAAGATTACAAAAAAGGCGATTTTGCAAGCGTTACAATTGAAAATGCCACATCGGCTACCCTGATAGGAAAAACGCAGTAAAATACTGATTAATAAATCAGTTGACCGGCTATCGTTCTTTTCGCTTATCAGGATCCTGATCCCGGAATGATTTTATAATGGCATGTGCAGCCAGCGGGGCAGTCAGGTAAATGAAAATAACAATAAAGAGGCTTTTTATATAAACCAAAGGAGTATTGAAATAAACAGAGACTCCTATCAGAATTAAAAAAATGCCAAACGAAGGCGCTTTGGTAGCCGCATGAAGCCTGCTGTACAAATCATTTAACCGCACCAGGCCTATTGATGCAATCAGTATAAAAAAAGAACCTGCAAGCAAAAATACCGATATAATGATTTTATCCATATCTGTGTTTTAAATAAGTTGAAATAGCAACTGTACCGATAAAAGAAATCAGTGAAATAATTACCGGTAAATCGAGGTAAATGGATTTTTGTATTAATACACTGTACACCAACACAAAAGCCATTACAATAACAGCAATTACATCCATAGCCGCAATGCGGTCGTTAATAGTCGGGCCCCTCAAAAGCCGTATAAAAGCCAGAATAAGGGCTGCCAGTAAAAATGAAAATGAGATAATTAAAACGACAACTGATATACTGTTTTCCATAATTTAACTGGTTATCTTTTTAATTTTATTCTGAATTCTGGAAAAATCTTCCAGCATAATTTCATCAGACTTATAATACAAAACATGCACCTGCACTGTTTTTTTATCTTCGCTGATATCCATACTAATTGTTCCGGGAGTCATTGAAAGCAAATTGCTGAAAAGCAATAATCCGAAATCAGATTTCAGGGTTACGGGTATTTCCATGAAAGCTGGTTTCATGCGCATTTTGGGTGTTAATATATCCCACGCAATATACATATTGGCCGCTGCCAGGTTATACAGGTAAAACCCTGTAAACTCCAGTATGTAATATATTTTTTTTATTAATTTCATGGATTCACTCCTTTTAAAACGGTTTCAATGTATAAATCAGGATTGATAAGTTGATTTGCCGCTTCCATCGTATAACCAAAAACGTAAAGTGCAAAAATCCCCATTAAAATACTTACGCTTCCCAGCAAAACTGAAGGAAAGTATTCGGCAAAACCAAATGTGTAACTTTTGTTTTGCCTTCCGTTATCGGGTTGTTTTTTCAGAAAAGCTTCGCTCCAGATTTTTATCATGGAGTAAAGTGTCAGCATCGCGGTAAGAATGGCAACAGCGGTAATGATATAATTGCCGTTTTCAATACCGGCCTTGATGAGTATAAACTTTGCAAAAAACCCGGAAATGGGTGGAACCCCGGCAAGTGCAAAAGCTGGAATTACAAACAAAACTGCCAGAAACGGGCTCTCCTTAAACAATCCGCCTATTTCTTTCAGTTCAAAAGTTCCACGGGCTTTGTTTATCATGCCCGAAACCAGGAAGGTATTTGTTTTGGCAATCATGTTGTGCAGGGTAAAAAACACCGCTCCGGCAATAGCAAGTGGCGTAAAAATTCCCAGCCCCATTATCATATAACCAATCTGGCTGATAATGTGGTAAGAAAGAATGCGGCGGGTTTCGTAATGTGCGGCAGCCGCCATCCCCCCGGCAACCATTGTTAATCCGGCAATTACAAGCAACATTTGGTGCCAGAACTGAGGATCGTGCACAAAAAACAGTGTAAAAAACCGGATGAAGGTGTACACGCCCACTTTGGTAAGCAGGCCTGCAAATAACGATGAAATGGTAATATTTGGCGTGTGATACGAGGCGGGCAACCAAAAATAGAGCGGAAATACAGCGGCCTTAATTCCGAATGCCACAAAAAACAAAACAGCAGAAGTATTCATCAGAATCGCCTGATCGTCATTTTTAAGTATTTGTGCCAGGTGTGCCATATTAAGTGTGCCGGTTTTACCGTAGAGCAGCCCTACTCCGGCAAGGAAAAGAAGCGAGCCCACCAAATTCAGGGCCAGGTACTTAATCCCTCCTTCGAGCTGTTCTTTTGAGCGCCCCATAGTTATTAGCACAAAAGACGACATTAACATCACCTCAAACCACACAAACAGGTTGAACACATCGCCGGTAATAAAAGCGCCGTTCATTCCCATGGTAAGCCCAAAAAAGAATACAAAAAAGCGGTTTATTTTTATGGAATCAGGCAGAAAATTAAGTGCATAAATTGATATGGCAAAAAGAATAACTGCCGCAACAATAAGCATCAGGGCACTCAGGTAATCAACCACAAGTGTAATTCCGAAAGGTGCTTCCCAACCTCCCATTTGCAGGGCAAGTACGCCGTGTTTTTGAACAAGCACAAATAAAAAGACCGACAGCAGCAAAAGCAATCCCGATGCAGCCGGCCCCAGCCAGCGTGCAAGTTTTTCAGAACGGCACACAAGCATGCCGATAATTAGCACGAACGGAATTAATACAGGAAGTGCAACGAGTGTTATCATCAGTCATCGGTTTTTTTAAGCTGATCCAAATCATCAGTGCCGGTTAATTCAAAAAATTTATATTTAAGTGCGAGCGTAAAAACCACGATTCCGAGGCCGATAACAATAGCAGTCAATACCAGTGCCTGTGGCAGCGGATCGGCCATTGCTTCGGTGCTTACTTTTTTGCCGTCAACAAAAACCGGGCTCCCTGAAACCAGTCCGGCCGAGATAAACACGAGCAAATTAGTGGCATTACTCATAAAAATCAACCCGATTATAAATTTCAGTATGCTGCGCCGAAGCATGAGATAAACTCCGGCTGTGTATAAAATTCCTACTACTATGGCTAAAACTATTTCCATTATCTCTTTTGTGTTAAAGAAAAAACAAACATTACTGTCACACCAATTACCGTAAAAAACACCCCAATATCGAACAGGAAGGGCGAACCGAGTTTCAGTTCACCAACCAGCGGGAGTGGTATTTTTAACCAAACACCGGTCATAATTGTTTTTCCGAGTATTAACGAAGGAGCAAAACTCAGTAAAATGGTAAACAAACCTCCGGCAATGAACCATTCGGGTATATTTTGCATCCGTTCTTTTACCTGGAAAGTATCGTAAGCAAGCCCCCTGTAAACTATTGCCAGCCCGGCCAGCAATCCGCCTATAAAACCACCGCCCGGATCGTTGTGCCCTCTTATAAGTGCCAGAACAGCGAAAATAATGAACAACCATCTCAGGTATTTGGCTGCAAGTTGTAATATGATCGAATTCATAATTTTTTAGTTTTAGTTTTCAGCAGAAGAAAAACACCGGTGGCTGCTATGGTAAGCACAGTAACTTCGCCCAAAGTATCGAGCGCCCTGAAATCCACCAAAATTACATTCACCACATTTTCGCCAAAAGCTTTGCTGTAGCTGTTTTCAACAAAATAATCGGAAATGGTGGGGCTAAGGTTTACATTCACAGCTTTTAAGGCCAGAATTGTCATTACAGCACCAAAACTCAGTGCAATAAAAAAATCGCGTAACCGTGTACGTTTCGATGATAAAACGGCAAAGCGGGGCAGTTTCTGCAGAATAACCATAAACATTACCACGGTAAGTGTTTCTACCAGTATTTGTGTGATGGCCAAATCGATGGCGCTGTAATACATGAAAATGAGTGAAATGCCGTAACCCGCAACACCCATTGAAATAATGGTAACTATGCGCGATCTCGAAAATGAACTGGTTAAAGCTGCGGCCAGAATAATAACAGCCAGCCCTGAAATATAAAAGGGTTTCAGGGTGAATGAAATGCCAAATTCCCACGACCTGATTACAAAAACCTGAAACCAAAGCAGCAGGGATGTAAATACAATAATGGTTAAAATGTAATAGCGGTGGTAACCGTGCTGCACAGCTTTTGTTTTCAGTTGAGAAATCTTCACAAATTTATCCATCACCCAGGCAAACACCTCATCCAGTTCAACTGAAAAAACCACACTGTTTATTTTTCGCCATATTTCGAGTAATTTTTTCCTTTTTAACATGGCCCAAAAAAGAGTAACTCCTGCCACAATAGTGAATAAACTTAAAAAGAAAACCTGGTTAAAACCGTGCCAGATTTTTAATTTCACATCCACCACCTCATCAGAGACAACACTCAGCGCAGGTTTAATAACTGCAGTTCCAAGGTCGCCGGGAAACAGACCCAAAACAAGGCTAAGCAATGCCAGAATTCCGGGGCCTATTAAAAAAGCCATTCCTTTTTCATTGGGCTTTTTTTCATAGGTAGCTGATTTTCCGAGAAATACTTTTCGGGCAAAAAACAGCGAAACCGCTACCATAAAAATATTTGAAGTTACGCCCAGAACCAATACCAGTGAGGCTATTCCGGGCGACTGCACTTTCGCCTCATAAATTAATTCTTTTCCCAAAAATCCAAGCAGCGGGGGCAAGCCGGCCATGGAGAGCAACGCAAGCAGGGCAATTATAAAAGTGAACGGCATGTATTTTATCAATCCCCCAAGTTTCGACAATTCCCGGGTTCCGGTTTTTTTCTCGATAAGACCCGCCACCATAAAAAGGGTAGCCTTGTAAAAAGCATGAATAAACAAAAACAGCATGGCTGCTTTAATTGATTCTTTTGTATCGATTCCGAGCAGTAAAACCAAAACACCCAATGCATTAATTGTGGTGTAAGCCAAAATGCCTTTCAAATCGGTTTGGGTAATGGCAAAATATGACCCGATAAGCATGGTCAGCACACCAATCAACGATATGATGTATATCCATTCATTTGTACCTCCCAACACAGGACTTAGCCTGGCAAGCAGAAAAATACCGGCTTTTACCATGGTAGCCGAATGAAGGTAAGAACTAACCGGTGCAGGAGCCTGCATGGCCCCGGGCAGCCAGAAATGAAAGGGGAACTGTGCCGATTTGGAGAACACACCAACCAGGATAAGCAATAACCCCGGAAGGTACAAACTGCTTTGCCTGATGGTTTCAGCCCCGTCCATCCAGTCGTAAATTGAATAGCTGCCTACAATACTGCCCAATAGTAAAATACCGGCCAGCATGGCAAGCCCGCCAAATCCGGTAATGTACAGCGACTGAAAAGCTGCTTTTCGGGCCGATTCCTTTTCATGAAAAAAACTGATTAAAAAATAGGATAAGAAACTGGTTAATTCCCAGAAAATAAACATTAAAACCAGGTTGGCAGATAAAACCAACCCCAGCATAGCGGCGCTGAAAAGCATGAGGTACATAAAAAATTTATCGGTGCCTGGATAGCTTTTCATGTATGCTTTGGCATACAAAAAAATCAAAGCTCCAATACCTGTTATCAGCAAGGCAAAAACCATACTCAGTCCGTCGAGCACAAATTCAATGTTTAATCCCAATGCGGGAATCCACTCAACCATCAGAAACTTTGTTTCGGCAGAAGTAACTTCGGGAATACGAATGGCGAAATACGTAAATGCAGCTAACTGAACTGCACTTAAAATCAATGCCTTTTGTTTTTTCAGCCCATTAGGCAGGAAAAAAATTCCAAACGATGCTATCAGAAAAATGATAAGTATATACTGCATTAATCCACTTTTGATTTGTTTATTAAAACACCCATCGGATCAATCAGGGCTTTAAAAAAAGGTTCAAAGTCGGCATTATTGGAAACTGAGGTAATGCTTAAAACTGAAACCTTCGACAAATTCATGATATGATGTGCAAAAGCCCCGATATAATTGTCATGTGTGTATCCTTCCTGGTGAGTCATCAAAAGAATCATTCCGGCATCTACTTTACCGGCATATTTCAACACCTTTTTAAAAGCCGGTGTTTCAGAGCGTTTGTAAAGTTTCATTTTACATTTTACTCCGTTGAGTTCAAGTGTTTCCCTGGCTTTTTCTAATTTTTTGTAAATCCGGCTTTCTTCCTTCTTGATACCGCCTGCAAGCACCGAAACCAAATGTATTACCGCACCGTACTCCAGTCCGTAATAAAGTGCTGCCGATAATTTTTCGTTGGTTTTCTTGGTCAAATCAAGTGGTACCACAATGTTATCTTTCATCCGCGAGGTGTCACCTTTAACAGTGAGCACCGGCACACCCGATTTTAAAGTTACGTGATAAACCGTTGATCCCAGTTCATCTTCAGGATTTCCACATTGATGGTTCTCACCCAGTATTACCATGCTGGCCCCCCACTCTTTTGAAACATTTAATATCTTTTCATAGGGTTTTCCGCGTTCCACACGGGTATTCAATGTAATATCCGGATGTTTATCTTTCAGAATCGCAGCCATTTCAATCAGTTTCCCTTTGGCCTGTTCGGTAATTTTCACCAGGTTATCGCTATCTGTAAAAAACTGAGCCAGAAGGCCGGGTGTATAAATGATATTTAGCAACAGAATTTCGGCACCTACTTTACGGGCCAAATTGCCGGCATAATTTATTGCATGAACCGAAGGTTCTTTAAAATCAACAGGTACAAGAATTTTTTTTATAGTATGTTCCATTATCCGGCATTTTAGTCATTCAAAATTTCATCTTCCTGAACAACTTTTAAATATAAATAGTTTGCAAAAAATTCATAATTCTCCAAGTTAGCTAAAAAAAGAAAAGGTTGAAGTTTATTAAACCAATTTCGTTATTTTGCAGCAAAAATAATAAGTTATTTAAAAAACCCGGGATGGAAGAAATGTTAACAGATTTTAGGGAATACCGCTCAAAAATGAATGAGAAAATACTGAGCAGCGACAACAAGGTAATGAAACGCATTTTCAGTATCGACACCCTGACATACCAGGACGGTGCACTTAGCGGCAAGGTAAAGGAGATGCTCGGACTGGCAACGAGCATGGTTTTACGGTGCGACGATTGCATTAAATATCACCTGGAAAAATGTTATGAACAAGGGGTTACTACTAACGAAATTTTTGAAATTTTTTCAGTGGCAAATGTGGTAGGCGGAACCATTGTTATACCTCATACACGGAGGGCTGTTGAATATTGGGAAGCGTTAAATAAGAAAAGTGAATAAAACATTCTGCATTAAAATTGTTATAGTGTAAACAACTTTTTAATTATGAGTAAAATTTTTGCCATATCTTCAAGTGGAAAATCGGAAAAATCATTTCTCGATCTGCGATTCGGAAAATGTGAAAATATAGTACTATATAACGGTAAAACAGGCAAATTCAACATTATTGAGAATCCGTACAAAGACACGGATCACAGTGGAGAACAACTTGTTGTTTTTTTGAAAAAAGAAGGCGCATCTGTAATTATTACCGGCGAGGTAGGTCCTAAAGTCAGCAGTTTGCTCGATAAAGAAAAATTGCAACTGGTACTCCTCCAGGAAGAAAGAATAAAAATCGAAGAAATTATCGAACGCATAAAAACAAGCTAATACAAATCCGGATTAACAAAAGGTATTAAAGCCAGAATAACCGCCTGTCGATACAGTTCAGTGCGGTCTACTTTGTTGTGTGTCAGCAATCCAACAGCACCGTTCTTCTGTTTTGAATTTGTCTGGCTGAAAACCAAATCGTTGGCTGTTCCCAGCTCCATTCCGCCTGCTACAAGGTGGGCCACTTTTTTGGGCAGGGTAAAAGAAGCAGTGCGGGCTTCGCCGTACTTTCCTGCTGAATAAATAACCACCCATGCAAATGCCAGCACGTCTTTTTCGCCAGCCTGAATTCCCCCTTCGATGGCTATCCAGTAATCGGCATCATAAATCTGGTTACGGCTTTCTTTTACCCGGTTCCGGGCGCCCGTCAGGGTTTCATCGTCGGTGCCCGGCTGGTCCGAAACGCCCGAATCAACTGAAATACTTTCTATTTCAACATCTTTAAAATAAGCCGTAAACCCTTCTGATACTGCATTTTTCTTTACCGGATTTTTTGATGCAACTACAATTTTCATAAATCAATTAATTTTTTCTTTCAACAAAAAGTTGTTTGTCTCGTTTCGTTTTAAATTCTTTTATTGTAATATCGAAAAAATAAACTGTTCCGGCCGTCGTTTTCATCAACAATTAAATGATGTTGCCGGATTTTTTAAATTTGCCGTAAAAAATAAAAATGTTGGTAAGAATAGCAAATAAAGATGACATTTCAGCATTGGTTCAGTTTCAACTGGCAATGGCTTTCGAAACTGAAAACATAGAACTGGATAAAACAACAGTTGAAAAAGGAGTTTCGGCTGTGTTGGAAGATTCTTCAAAAGGGAAATACTACATTGCTGAAAAAAAGGGGAAAATAATTGGTTCGCTGCTAACTACTTTTGAATGGAGCGACTGGCGAAACGGGACAGTATTGTGGATTCAGTCAGTTTATATTTTAGCTGAATTCAGAAGAAAAGGAGTGTACAGCAGCATGTACACGCACATTAAAAACCTGGTACTGGAAGATGAGAACCTCAACGGCATCAGGCTTTATGCCGATAAAGACAACAAAATAGCACATAAAACCTACCGCAAGCTGGGAATGAACCCGGATCATTACGTAACTTTTGAATGGTTAAAATAACAAAACACATTTTGAACCTTTTATTACAAAAATTAATCGATGAGGGAGAGCACCAGCAACAGGATTTTAAATACTGCATAAATGATTCAAAGAAAATTGCAAAATCGCTGGTTGCCTTTGCCAATACCGATGGGGGGCGACTGCTCATCGGGGTGAAGGATAATGGCAAAATTGTAGGAATCAGTACCGACGAAGAGTTTTATATGGTGGAATCGGCCGCCAAAATTTTCAGCAATCCTCCCATTCAGTTTTTCACCAAACAATGGCATTCCGAAGGAAAAACCGTGCTCGAGATATCGGTAGAATCCAGCAGTGAGCGCCCGCATTATGCCAAAGACAGCTCCGGGAAATGGCTGGCCTATATCCGTAAAGATGATGAAAACATACTGGCCCATAAAATTCAGTTGATAGTGTGGGAAAAACAAAAAAGCCCGAAAGGCATCTGTTTTTCTTACTCCGACGACGAAAAATTTCTCATCAATTACCTTCAGGAAAATGAAAACATCACTTTCTCAAAATTTATGCGTCTGGCCCAGATTTCCAGGAAAAAAGCCCAGGAAATTTTAAGCAACTTTGCCATCATGGATATCATAAGATTGAACACTTCACACGAAGGTACCTTTTTCTGCCTGAATGAAGATTTCGATAAAACAGAGTTGCAAAAATTCAATTAAATTGAAGATGAAATTAAAACTTTATTGATTTTTTACCGGTTTTTAACTGTGCACAAAAAATATTCTGCTTATTTTTATCGATTCAAAATAAAAAACAATGAATATGTTACGCAAAACAATGATTTTAATGATTTCACTGGCAATAAGTGTAATTTCTGTTGCTCAGAATGATTACATGGATGCACAGGCAGAAAATGAAGAAAAGACTTATAAAGGTGGTGAAACATACGAAGTAAAAACATTCCCTCACAAATTTAAAACCGATAATCCCAGGAACATTATTTTACTGATTGGCGACGGAATGGGAATTTCGCAGTTACAGGCAGGATTAACAGCCAACAGGGGCCGGCTTTTTCTGGAGAACTTTAAACACATCGGATTTTCAAAAACCCACTCTTCCGATAACTACATTACCGATTCGGCTGCAGGTGGAACGGCCATCTCAGCAGGAGTTAAAACATACAACGGAGCAATTGGTGTGGATCCGGAAAAAAATCCGGTAAAAACAATTCTTGAAAAAGCCGAAGAAAAAGGACTGGCTACCGGGTTGGTTTCCACTTCTTCGATTACACATGCCACGCCGGCATCGTTTATTGCTCACCAAACCAGTCGGAACATGTATGAAGAAATTGCAGCCGATTTTCTGAAAACCGATATCGATGTGTTCATCGGTGGTGGATACAACCATTTTGCCAATCGCGAAGATGGACTGAACCTAATTGAAAAACTGAAAGAAAATGGCTACAAAGTGGAGCAGGACATTTCGAAAATCAAAAAAGTAAAAAAAGGCAAACTTGCCGGATTAACCGCTCCTGCGCACAACGCAAGAATTGAAGAGCGAGGCGATATGCTGGAAGTAGCTACCGAAACAGCACTTAACATTTTAAAGCGAAATAAAAAAGGATTTTTCCTGATGGTGGAAGGCTCGCAAATTGATTGGGGCGGACACGCTGCAAGCACTATTTATGTAGTTGAAGACATGCTCGACTTTGACAAAACAGTGGGAAATGCATTGGAGTTTGCAGCCAAAGATGGTGAAACACTGGTAATTGTAACATCCGATCATGAAACTGGTGGAATGGCTGTTCTTAACGGCGATTACAACAACGGCATGGTAGTCGGTGAATTTACAACCGGTGGGCACACAGGTTTAATGGTTCCGGTTTTTTCCTATGGCCCGGGAGCCGAAAAATTTACCGGAATCATGGATAACACCGACATCAATAAAAAAATGGAAGAACTGCTCATAAAGAATTAAAAAACTTATCTGAAAAACACCGGCCGAATCCTTTTTTTGTTTTAGGGTTCGGCCTTTTTATTGTTTTTCAGATAAGTTTTTCTATTTTTCGGCTTTCTTTTAAATTTCTACTCTATGA
>DATFJO010000018.1:0-2853 GCA_035269145.1 Tangfeifania sp.
TTACAAACCCGAGGCGCGCAGCAAAAATTTTCTGAGCCTTTGCAATTGGTTTTTTATCAAGGTTTAATGCATTTGCAAGTTTCGCGCTTACAAAACTAATCGGACTGTATTTTAATTGGGTAAATGCCCTGATATAAAAATCAGCAAGCAGGAATACGAAAAACAGCACTGACTGAAAAACAAAACCAGCCACAACAAGCAGCACTGTCAGCAAAGCATTTATTCGCGTAACCTGTTCATTTATTTTTTCCTCCGAAATGGGGCATACCAGATGTTTCATAATAGTTGTTTTCATGATGTAAAATCGGTTATTACTTACAAATAAAACACAAAAAAGTATTTTATCTGATTAATTGGACGTAAAAATGTATCAATCCTTACAATTTATTAATGCATGTTGCTTTTTTTTATTTCTGCCAGATGGGTTCAAGCTTAAAGTAGGTATAATTCAACAGGTTGAACTTTTTACCTGCTCTTCCCGTTGATTATACAAATAACATCAAAAATATTCTGCTATTTTTGTCCCAAAATTATGAGAATGAAGCGCCTGTTAGTCTTAGTTTCTTTAATTGCCTTTACGCAACCCGTTTGGGCACAAAACGAGATAGGCCCCGAAGGGCACAAACTTTTTTGGTTGGCAGTAGTACTGTCAATTGCCATTTTGTTTATTGTACTCGTTTTTATTGGCCCTTTTAAGTTGAAACGAAAAATCAACTGGCCAAAGTTTTCTAAAAAGAAAGTAAGCATAGAGTTGAAAAAAGACATGCTGTACTATCCCGACGAGTTGATACTCACTGTGAAAAACGAAGGCAAACAAGCAGTAGACATTGAACAACCGATGCTGGTTTTCAGCAGTATTTGGGTAAAAAGGAAATTTCGAATTAAAGGAACCAATAATGCTTCATTTTATCCGTTGTATCTCGATAAAGAACAAAGTCACACACTGACAATCGATTTGAACCGCTTTTATTCACACTCGAAAAGCCTCAAAAAACTGCCAAAAGCAAAAGTGGTAATTTTCGAAGTGAACGGACGCAGGCTGGGAAGTCAGAGTGTTTATTTACGAAAGACGTTATTTAAATTTTAATGAGAGACTGGAAATTTAACCACATCGATTTTTCGATATATCCTTTTTATGAAGGAAACGATCTCGGAGTAACCTGGACACCGGAAAAAACAACCGTGAAGATTTGGGCCCCTACCGCCAAAATGATTGAATTCCGGTTGTATAAAGACGGGAAAACAGGAGAAGCCTTTCATAAAACACAGTTGCAGGCCATTGGAAACGGAGTCTGGTCCACCGTTTTAACAGGCGATTACCAGGGAAAGTTTTATACCCTGAAAATTAACGATGGCGAATGGCTTGCCGAAACTCCGGACATGTATGCCCGTTGCGTTGGAATAAACGGGAAACGGGGATTAATTTATGATCCGCGAAAAACAAATCCTGAAAACTGGGAAAATGACAAAGGTCCGGCTCTGAGGAGCTTTACTGAAGCTGTGATTTATGAAACACATGTCCGTGATTTTTCCATTTCCGAATCATCCGGAATTCAGCATAAAGGAAAATATTTGGGATTTACGGAAGAGAACACCCTCACCGAAAAAGGACTTGCCACCGGTTTGTCGCATTTGAAAGAACTGGGGATTACCCATTTACACTTACTGCCGGTTTATGATTTTTTTACGGTAGATGAGGAAAAACCACTCGAAAAATACAACTGGGGCTACGATCCGTTGCATTACAATGCCCTGGAAGGATCGTATGCTACTGACCCGTATGATGGAACAACCCGGATAAAAGAGTTTAAAAAACTGGTGCAGACACTTCATTCCAATGGAATTGGCGTAATTCTGGATGTGGTGTACAATCATACTTATTTTGCCAAAGAGTCGGTTTTTAACCAAACTGTGCCCGGTTATTTCTACCGGCAGAAAAAAGACGGCAGTTTTTCCAATGCCTCCGGGTGTGGAAACGAGCTGGCTACAGAGCGGGCAATGGTTCGCAAATACATTGTGGATTCGCTGAAATACTGGGCCGATGAATTTCATATCGACGGGTTTCGGTTCGATTTAATGGGTATTTATGATTTGAAAACCATGAAAACCATTCGTCACGAACTGGACCAGATTAATCACGGGATGCTGCTTTACGGCGAAGGATGGGCCGCCGATCAGAGCCCGATGCCCGAAGAAAAGCGCGCCGTAAAAAGAAATATCCCCCAACTGCCGGGGATTGCCGCCTTTAACGATGATTTACGCGATGCCCTGAAGGGAAATCACAGCAGCAAAAAAACAAAAGGTTTTGTGAGTGGACTCGAATTGCGCGAAGAGGCCGTAAAGTTTGGAGTGGTTGGAGCGGTACACCATCCGCAAATTGTTTACGATTACGTTGAATCGTCGAAACAGCCCTGGGCCGGCGATCCCGGACAGTGTGTAAATTATGCTTCGTGTCACGACAATTATACACTGTGGGACAAACTTAAATCGAGTTGTCCGAAAGCAACCGATGAGGAACTGCGGAAAATGATGAAACTTTCAGGAGCACTTGTTATTACTTCCCAGGGAATTCCGTTTCTGCATGCAGGCGTGGAGTTTTGCAGAACCAAAGGCGGGCACGGCAATTCATACAAATCTCCTGACTCAGTCAACCAAATCGACTGGAACCGGAAAGAAGAATTTGCAGATGTTTTCAGCTACTATAAAAACCTGATAGAAATGCGAAAAAACCATCCGGCATTCAGGATGTCGCAGACTGCCCAGGTTCAGAACAATATAAAATTCTGCACGCAATACAAAATAGGGGTAGTTGCCTACTGCATCGATGGCCGCGCAATGAACGATTCATGGAAA
>DATFJO010000019.1:0-3130 GCA_035269145.1 Tangfeifania sp.
CGCTCCGGGATGATGCACTGCGGTTGATTTCAGAACTTGAAGAAAAATAGAATCTTACTGAAAAAAATTAAAGCCAACCTCTGTAAAAGAAGTTGGCTTTATATTTTTACACTTATTTTTGATTCATTCAAAATTGTTGAAAAAAGTCATTTCCTTTATCATCTACAATGATGAAGGCGGGCCTGTCCGCCGAAATTCAATCAAAAAAGTATATTCAGTTAATTTGATTACAACTGTTGAAAAAAGTCATTTCCTTTATCGTCGACTATAATGAAGGCGGGCCTGTCCGCCGAAATCTTTCCAACATCTACTTTTAATGCATTCTAAAATTATTGAAAGAAGTCATTTCCTTTATCATCGACAATGATGAAGGCGGGGAAGTTCTCCACTTTAATCTTCCGCACTGCTTCCATTCCCAGCTCTTCAAAATCGACCACTTCAACCGATTTTATGCTGTTTTTGGCCAAAATTGCCGCAGGGCCTCCGATTGATCCAAGATAAAAGCCACCGTATTTCTTACAGGCGTCGGTTACCTGTTGCGAACGATTTCCTTTGGCCAGCATAATAAGTGAGCCGCCTTTGCTCTGGAATTCATCCACATACGGATCCATCCTTCCGGCGGTGGTGGGACCGAAGCTCCCCGAGGCCATTCCTTTAGGCGTTTTTGCCGGACCAGCATAATACACCGGGTGTTCTTTAAAATAGTCCGGCATTGGCTTTCCTTCGTCGAGCATTTTTTTGATGCGGGCGTGTGCAATATCGCGCGCCACAATGAGTGTTCCGTTCAGGTTCAACCGTGTTTTCACCGGGTATTTCGAAAGTTCTTTTAGCACCTCCTCCATTGGCTGGTCGAGGTCGATATCAACCGCCGGTTCCATGTGCGGTGTTTCTTTAGGCAGGTAGCGGGCCGGATTTTTCTCCAGTTCTTCCAGGAAAATTCCGTCGGCATTGATTTTTGCCTTGATGTTGCGATCGGCACTGCAGCTTACTCCCAATCCAACAGGGCACGAAGCAGCGTGGCGTGGCAGGCGAATCACCCGCACATCGTGCACAAAATATTTTCCGCCAAACTGAGCTCCCACTCCACTTTCGCGGCAAATTTGTTCTACTTTTTGCTCCCACTCCAAATCGCGGAATGCCTGGCCACCTTCGTTTCCTTCAGCAGGCAGATTGTCGTAATAGCCGGCAGACGCTTTTTTTACCGTAGCAAGGTTGGCTTCAGCAGAAGTTCCGCCAACAACCAGTGCCAGGTGATACGGAGGACAAGCCGAAGTTCCCAAATCCATTATTTTCTCTTTCACAAATTTGGTCAGGTTTTCCTCGGTGAGAAGCGATTTGGTCTGCTGATACAGAAATGTTTTGTTCCCTGAGCCGCCGCCTTTAGTAACAAACAAAAATTCGTAACTGTCGCCTTCTTCAGCATAAATATCGATTTGGGCCGGCAGGTTGGTACCGGTATTTTTTTCTTCGGTCATCGAAAACGGTACTACCTGCGAATACCGGAGGTTTTTGTCCTGGTAAGTTTCAAAAATTCCCTGCGACAAATGCTTGGCATCGTTGGCGCCGGTAAACACATTTTCGCCTTTTTTACCAATAACAATCGCGGTTCCCGTATCCTGGCAGGTTGGAAGTTCACCTTCTGCTGAAACCACCTGGTTCAGCAGCATGGTGTGTGCCACAAAACGGTCGTTGTCGGTTGCTTCCGGATCTTTCAGAATGGAAGCCAGTTTTTCGAGATGAGCAGGTCGCAGG
Organism: Tangfeifania sp.; assembly: GCA_035269145.1. Classification (GTDB taxonomy): domain Bacteria; phylum Bacteroidota; class Bacteroidia; order Bacteroidales; family Prolixibacteraceae; genus Tangfeifania. The sequence goes on from DATFJO010000019.1 coordinate 1,753, forward strand.
TAAAACGAAACATCTGTAAATGCTTCTTTGGCTAAGTATTCCAATCCTTTTGAATCGATTTTCAATATTTTTCGCCCATCCAGTTCAACCGTTTCAACAAAATCATTCGTGAGCAATTTGTACGGTGTGTCGTCTTTCAGAATGGGAAAAGGTTTCTGGTATTTAAATTCAGTCATTTTTTTGGATTTTGATTCTACGTTATGCAAAGATAAAACTATTCGCTGGTTCACATTTTAAAGCTGAAGGATATGTAACAAACTTTAACTTTCCTGACTCAAATAAAAAAGACGTAACTAATCAGTTCAACTTTTGTTTTGTTGAATTCTCCTGGAGGTAACCAATAAAAACAACCCCGGCCTTCAGGCTGGGGAATCGCGTGTATGGCAGGAATCCCGGATTTTTGAAAAATTTGTATTTTCCATGTTACAAATTTTTCAAAAATCCAAAGTCTGAACATTATCTTTTTTACCCCAGCCTAAAGGCCGGGGCTATTTTTGCTCCTTTTTTCAATATTCTTCATTCCTATGCTTTAAACTGATTCGTTATAAAAAGACAAATTAATCCAGAAATTGTACTTTTATGTTTTTAAACCAAAGATCTACAAAATGAAGAAATCATTTTTCTTACTTACTATTCTGACACTCACTATCGTTCAAATTTCTTTTGCACAAACATTTTCGCTCACAGTAAAAACAAAGGTTCCTGAAGAACTTCATCAGGATTTCAATTCATCGGGCAGAGTTTTTCTTTTTGTAAGCGAAAGTCAGCGTGCGCAACCACGGATGAATACCTGGCCTGGCGAATCCAATAATATTTATGCCACAAACATTGAAAACTGGAAAAGTGGAGAGCATTTTATTTTTGACGATACAAAAGATTTAACAGGCTCAACAGAAACAAAAATCAGCGAACTACCCGAAGGAAAATACCGGGTGCAGGTGTTGTGGGATCAAAATCGTGAAGCTTCACAAATCAATGCTCCCGGGAATTTATACAGCCAAGCAAAAACGGTTGAACTGAACGAAAACACCACCATCGAACTTCCACTGAAGGAAATAATACCACCACTTGAATTGGCCAAACATGAGTTACTAAAGGAAGTGGACATTAAAAGTGAAGTACTTTCCAAATGGTGGAAAAAAGAGATGCGTATTAAAGCTGCTGTATTTTTGCCCCGCTCGTTTTTTGATGAACCGGACAAAAAGTATCCGGTGCGTTACAACATAGCCGGTTATGGCGGTCGTTATACGAGGGCTTCGCAAATGCTGAGCCATATCGACTGGTGGATGTCGGACGATGCACCGGAAGTTATCAATGTTTTTCTGGATGGAGAAGGTCCCTATGGCGATTGCTACCAACTAAACTCTGAAAACAGCGG
>DATFJO010000020.1:0-7330 GCA_035269145.1 Tangfeifania sp.
ATTTCATAAATCTCTACCTGTTATTTTTGACCCAATTTTGCAATAATATTCCACGTAACACGTATTGAATTTAAAATTGGCTAAAATGAAGTTTGTTTTTAGAATACTTTTTTTGAGCAGCTTTTTGCTGGTTCTGTTTGCTTGCAACCGCAACCGTTTAAAAGTTGATATATCAGAAATTGAAAAAGATGTGGAAGTTGTAAGGTTCGGGCAGCAACTGTTTGAAATTCCCATGCAGGACACGCTTGCAGAACTGAAAGAACTGCACGATAAACACCCTGATTTTTTTGACCTTTTTACCTATAAAATTATAAATGTAGGTGGAATTGGTGATGAATATTTTCCGGAACTGATGGGTGAATTTCTGACAGACACCATGATTCTGAATGTAAAATCGGATGTAGAAGATGAATTTTCCGATTTTGGTAAAATAGAAAAACGACTAAATACAGCGTTCAAATATTACCAGTATCATTTCCCGGATAAGGAAATCCCCACTATTTACACAACCATTTCCGGGTTTAACGAATCGGTTTTTACGGCAGAAGGCATCATCGGAATCAGTTTGGATAAATACCTTGGACGGGACTACACATTCTATAAAAAACTGAGCAATGTTCCGCTCTACAAAATCAAAAACATGCACAAAGAAAAGCTGCCGTCAGACGTAGCTTATGCCTGGGGACTGACTGAATTTGACGAAACGGAAGAAACAACCACCGTGCTCGACAACATTGTTCACCAGGGGAAACTGATGTATTTTGTTGATGCGCTGCTTCCAGACATGCATGACTCCTTGAAAATCGGTTATACCACAGAACAGATACAATGGTGCGAAAATAATGAGGCAGAAATGTGGAATTACCTTGTGGAAAATAAAATGCTTTACTCAAACAAACGAATGGATATTCTGCGGTACATTAACGACGGCCCTTACACAACCGGTTTTCCGATTGAATCACCATCCCGCACAGGTACCTGGCTGGGGTGGCAAATTGTGCGGCAATACATGGAAAAATACGAAGAGGTTAAGTTGCCCCAACTCATGGCAAATACCAACTACCAGGAGATTCTGAATGAATCAGATTATTATCCTGAGTAGAAATTAGTCACCAGTCATTGGGAAAACGAAAAAATAAAAAAGGCACGTTTTTTTTAAAAAAACATGCCCTTTTCAAATAGTAAATTGCCTGATATCAGATTCAATTATTTTTCTGCTTCGGTTTTTTGCTGTTAGTAAAATTCAGCTCATTACCTTTAAATTATCAACAACTATCAGTATATGCAAGTTACAGCATTAATAAATTCCAAAATGTTTTGTAATTTCGAGATTACAATTCTTTTGAATTGAATTAATAATTAAAATTAAAGTTGATGAATTCTACAGCCAAACCCAAAAAAATCGGAATTTTAACTGCAGGCGGCGATTGTCCGGGACTTAACGCAGCAATTCGTGGTGTTGGAAAAACGGCCATTGTTGAGTACGGAATGGAAGTGTATGGTTTTAATGCCGGTTATTTGGGGTTAATTGAAAACGATTATATAAAACTTAGCGAATCGCAGCTCTCAGGAATACTTACCGAAGGGGGGACAATACTCGGAACTTCGCGTGAGAAACCCTATAAAATGGTAAAAAAGGACGGTAAGAAAAACGCCGAGAAACCGAAAAAAATAAAAAAAACCTACGAAAAACTGGGCCTCGACTGCGTAGTGTGTATTGGCGGCAACGGAACCATGAAAACCGCCAACATGCTGGCACAGGAGGGAATCAACATTATCGGTATTCCGAAAACCATCGATAACGATGTGTGGGGCACCGATGTTACTTTTGGATTTGACTCGGCCGTACAAGTGGCTACCGAAGCCATCGACCGGCTGCATACCACTGCCAACTCGCACCAGCGGGTAATGATAATCGAAATTATGGGCCACCATGCCGGTTGGCTGGCGCTTTACTCAGGTTTGGCCGGTGGCGGCGACATTATCCTGATTCCTGAAGTTCCTTACAACATCCGTTCGGTATGCAAAAAGATTGAAAAGCGCTACGAACACAAAAAGCCTTATTCCATTGTGGTGGTGGCCGAAGGAATTGACCACCCCAAAGGAAAATCGGCTGCAGCGCACATTGGCGAGGCCATTCAAACTTACACCGAAATAGAAACCCGCGAAACCGTGCTCGGATATGTTCAGCGGGGCGGCAGTCCCTCGCCGATGGACCGGATTCTGGCTACACAGTACGGTTCGTATGCAGCGCAGTGCATTGCCGATGGATGTTTTGGCACGATGGTAGCCATGCACAAAAACGAACTGACAACCGTTCCGCTTTCCGAAGTAGGTGGCAATTTGCGGTTGGTCGAAGAAGAACATCCGCTGATTATAAAAGCCCGCAGAATGGGAGTATCGTTCGGGGATGAGTATTTGAATGATTAACGCATTTTTCGGAATTATTATTACAATCCCAGGCTAACCGTAAATAATATTTGACGTGGATTTATGCGGTAACTGCTGCGCATTAATGAAATATCACTTTGATAAAAGCGTACAAATTCCGATTGGTTAAATAAATTGTTTGCCGAAATTTTGTATTTGAATTTCCCTTTCTGTGGATTAAAGTGGTATGAAAAGTTGGCAAAAAATACATTGGATTTAGCCTGTCCCGATTGATGAGTGCCGTAATATTCCCAATCGAACCCAATTAAATGTCGTTCTATCGGTGTAATAAAAAAACTTGCTTTATGTTCCTGGTTAACAACTGAAACTTCAGCTTGTGACGAAATTTGACGGATGAGCTGAAACTGATAACTGTACTGCAAATTCACCCGTTTCCAACGATTAACACTAATTCCGGGATTTATTGCATACAGCCGGTTTTTCAGGTTATTGAGGCTTTCATTCAGCAGGTACTCTTTTTCATGACTGTTATAAAAAGCTTTTAAATCGAACGTAGCCTGCCAGCCTGAAAGGTACTGGCTCAGTTTTAATGAAAAATTATTCATGACTGAACGGTTATTTTTCTCAATCACGTCGTAAAACAGCAATCCTTCAGAGGTAACCTGTTGTTTTAAAAGTAAATTGTTGTTACTCCGATTGGTAAGCCAGTTAGCGGTTGAGAAAAAACCGGTAATCGGGTTTTCGTACTCCAGCCCAACAGAATATCTGAACCCTGTTTTTTCAGCTAACCGGTTCGCTCCGCGTGATAAATTGCGATAACTTTTAAAAATATATCCTTGTGTCAGGTCCTTAACATCGCCCAGTTGGGAATTATATTTTACGGTGAATCTGCTCGTGAAAAATTTCCATAAATCATATTTCAGATAAAATGAAGGTGAAAAGAAAAGCTTGCTGATTTTATTTGGCGAGTCATGAAATTTATCTTCAATTGGAATCGAAATATTTCTGACAGGAAGCTGGAGGCTCATTTTCAGGTTGTCGCGTTCATACCGAACAGTTTCATCGATGTAAACCTCCACATATTTCCATGCCAGGTTATTGTTTAAACTGTCGGCATTAAGCAGTGAACCTTCCTTTTCAATACTGGTTTCCAAATGTTGATCTTCAAACTTAATTCCGGGCTCTGATTCAAAAATCCATGAATTTCGTTTTAAGGTGAACTGAACAAAATGATGCGTTATTAAATTTTTCAGACTGAAATTTTGAGTCGTTTTTTGGTAAGGCATTCCGGTATTCAGCACATTTTCAAAAACTCCCGGTTGAAAAGACAATTGCTGGGGAGAATTATTGTGATCCACAAAAGAATAAATACGCAGGAAATTCCGCTTTACAGGAAATAACAAATCCAAATCGTTTGCTACTGAAAAGTGCGGAAGCCTGGCCTCTTCTTCCAAATCGAAATCATTTGAAATTAAACCTTTTTGGCTGTCCCAGAATTTATTGACACTAAACTTGTTGGTAATATACCGTTTTTCTTCATTTTGAGTCAATACAAAATCGGTGCTCAAACTTTTATTATAATACCGGTTTTGTGTATTTTCAAAAACATTCACGGTGTCATCATCCAAAAAATAGTCTGTTTCAACAGTTGCACTTTCTTTTACCAAATCGTAGTAGTAACTGCTGTTAATTTTTAATTCGGTTCCGTTTTTAATTTTCAGCAGGTGATTGTATGTCAACAAGTTGGCGTTATTATCGAAATACCGCTTTTCATCAATTTGTGGTGAATTTAACGGCAAAATGCCCAGCAATTCAGGCTTTCGGTTTTTCAGGCCTTCCAATTGGCCGCTGATTATTTGCAAAGGCTGGTGTTGCGTATTCAGGTTATCGCCAATATTATTGCTTTGAAACGAAGTGATAATTTGTTGTTTTTTATGAAACAGCATGGGAGTCAGGTTAATATCACGCAAAAAGGGTGAGAAACCAGCGCCGGCATACATCGTACCGGTGAGAGCTACATCGTTTTTTAGTTTGATGTTTAACGAAGTGCCATCGGAAGCAATTTTATCTTCGAGCATTTTTACGGGCTGGTGGTTTTGCATTACCTGAACTGAACCGACCGACTTGTGCGGCAGGTTTCGATTAGCAATTGAGTAACGGTTTTCCAGCAAATCCAATCCTTCGATATAGTATTTCTGAATTGGTTTTCCCTGGTAGTAAATTTGCCCCTGTTCGGTTACCTCAAATCCGGGCATGTGGCTGATAACATCTCCAATCGACTGATCATCTAAACGGGCAAATGAACCAACGATGTAATTCAACGTATCGCCTTTTTGCGAAATGGGATAATTTCTGACGCTTACTTCCCGGATTTCATGAATTTCCGGCGGCAAAATCAAACTCATATTTTGATTTGCATTGGGAACTTTCAGCAATGTATCTTTATAATTTAATGATTTTGCTGAAACCAGCACTGAATCGGTACCGGATGAATACGATAGCACAAAATTCCCATCAGTATCTGAAATAGCATAGGTTAAAATATTATTCGTGTTTGAGAGTGGATGTACCAAAATACTTATCCCAAATAATACTTCACCAGCATCCGATGAAACGTTTCCTTTGATTTCGGTTTGACCAGCAGCCTGAAAGCTTCCCATTAGAAACAAACAGCAAAAAGCTGCATTCAGCAAAAATGTTTTTTGTGGTCTAAAAATCATTTAATTTAATTGAGGATCAATAAATTTCGATAAAATTATTGCGCGATTTAAGCCGGTCCAGCGCCCTTGCTTTAGCTTCCTCGCTATTAAACTGAATATTATTTTCTTGCTGAACCCTGTTGAAAAGACGGGCCATTCTGGCATTCAACGCATGTGTATATTCTTTTGCCGAAACATCTATATAATCTTTGCGGATAAAAACAATCGGCTTGCCGGCATCGGCTTTCGATATGCCTTCCAGTTTAAACCGATGTTGATTTTGCGCATCTGAAATAAAAACAATTAATCCGGGCAAGCCGCTAAATTTGTATGGTCCATTACTGACAGGAATTTCGGGTGAATACCATGCTTCGTAATTGCGCCCGGCAAAACGGGTTTTAGCTTTTAAACAGTTATACCCCAGTAAAACGGTATCGGAATTTTGGACCAACTCCCACTGCATTTTATTTTCATTGCTCACCCTGAAGTTTTTACCATCGACGGTATTTATAAATGTTGACACATCTTCTTCAGGAAAATTTTTGTAAATATGATACTTACAATATGCATGTTGCCTGATTCCCTGTATATAAGGTAAAATTTTCATCGCTGCAACATCGGTCGGTTCATCTTTAAAAGCATATAACAATGAATCGACGTACAAATAGGAAACACTTGTAAACAGTGAGGTTGTTTTCCCTGTTTGTAAAATCATTTCACAACTTTGAATTGAACTTTGTCGTGTTGAATCTTCCTGAAATTCATAATTATAATAATAAGAATAATCAACAGTATCAATGGTTTCATATTTTTGTGCAGATGCTATATTGCACAATATCATAAAAATAAAAACAATCTTTTTCATAATTTAAATTTTAAAAGCATGGCAATTATTGCCATGCTTTATTTTTGATTTACCCACATATAACTTCAGACAATTCAAGAGCGTTCTCAATTAACTCTTCTGTTGTTTCTCCACAAGCTAATCCACTGCCTCCACTACCATCATCGCATTCAACATAAACAGTCAGACAATGTAATGCAGAACTTGTTTTAGTAAATCCAACCATTAAAATTCCTACTATAAATAATGTTAGAAAATATTTTTTCATCATTATAATTTTAAATAATTATAGCACAACCCTTCTTTTACACTTGCCAATTTGTAAAAGTCGCTCCCGGTTGGTAGTTTTGCACGGGCTATTTGCAAAACTGCCTGCCTCCCCGGTCCGGGAACAAATTAAAGCGTGTGCTCAATCCCGGGGAGGCTTATTCAATAAACTTGCTTTTCTTGATAATTTGTGTGGCGAACATTTTTGTTTATTTTGAGGACCGCGTATTTCGTGGTCTGGTTTTCAAACAATTTTACAATAAAAGTTTCAAAAACACAAATGTAATTTTCAAAAAAAAAAAAATATATCACAAAAAATCACTGAAAAACAATCACTTAGATATTTATGTATTTGCACATTGTTTAAAAACATGCATTTTTGAGGGTTACCTTTTTCAGGATGTTAAAAAGAAAAATCAAATCGCCAGTTGCACCAGCTTTTTGGTCTTAAAGAATTCTTCGTCGAAAAATTCAGAAAGGTGCTGAATAAAAACCTGCTTGCGGAAGGGTTTGATCTCTTTGGTTAAATCGCCGCCTTTCAGGTACAGAATTCCGTTGGGCACGGCGTTTTGCTGTTTCAACGAAATGTTGCTGCGCACCCAGTTGACAAATTCGGGCAACTTAGTTACTGCGCGGCTCAACACAAAATCGTACTTCTCTTTCAACTGCTCGGCCCTTATTTGCTCGGCAGTTACATTTTCCAGGCCGAGACTCTCTGCCACGGCTTCCACCACTTTAATTTTTTTCCCGATGGAATCGACCAAATGAAATTTTACGTGCGGAAAAAAAATGGCCAGCGGAATTCCGGGAAATCCGCCACCGGTGCCCACATCCAGAATTTCGGAACCGGGAGTAAAATGAATAAATTTGGCAATGGCCAGCGAATGCAACACATGCCGTTCGTAAAATTCAGAAAAATCTTTCCGCGAAATCACATTTATTTTGGAGTTCCAGTCGGCATAAAGCGGTTCAAGTTGCCTGAAAAGTTCAATTTGCCCCGGTTCCAAATCCGGAAAATATTTTAAAATAATATCCATTTTGTTCACTCCTTTTGGCTCATCTCTGTGTTATCAATCATTTTAAACAACATCTCGCGCGCCCTGAAAAGCTGGGCTTTTACCGTGCCCAG
>DATFJO010000021.1:0-11266 GCA_035269145.1 Tangfeifania sp.
TTGCACAGCCCCAACTATAAAATCAAAAGCTATAATTGCCAGCAAAACGCCAATTATTACAGATGCTATATGCTCAGCGCGTCCGTGTCCAAACGGATGATCGTCGTCGGCAGGTTTTCTCGAAATTTTGCCGCCAATCAAAACTATCACTGAGGAGACAGAATCTGAAAGTGTGTGCCAGGCATCGGCAATCAGGGCCAGCGAGCCGGTTGATATTCCCGCCCAGTATTTCAGACCAAAAAGAAAAACATTTCCAAAAATGGAAAGCCAGCCCTCACGGGCAATGTATTTATCTTTTGCTGACATGTTTGCAAAAATAGCAATTCCGGCAATTCTTTCAGAATGAATTATTCCCCTATTTTATTTTATCCGAAACTTTCTGAATCAGTTTATTCATAAATGGAATATTATTCAATTTCGAAAAAAGACTGCCTTTTCCCAAATGAAGCAAAATATTCCGCAGATAAATAAACAGCCCGAGACTGTGTGCTGCAAACAGCACGGGGTCGAGGCGGTAAATGGAATAGGTAAAAATCATGAGCGAACCAATGGTGCTGATGATCCAAAAACCGAGTGGCAAAACAGAATTCTTCCGATTTTCGGAATAAATCCACTGGTAGATAAAACGGAATGTAAAAATCACCTGACCCGCCGAACCCCAAACCATCAGAAAAAATGTAACATCTTCATTTTTCAGTATTGAATTGAAGTTATAGGAACTACCGAAAAGCAGCCACAAAAAGTAGACAACTGGTGTAATTACAGCAAGTATTTTGGCCATCCAATGCATTCGGTTCCAGGCATTTTTTAGCTGCAGATTCCTGATGTAGATAAAATAAACGATGAACTGCCCCAGCACAATCGCAAAGTCATTTCGCAAAATACCATAAGTAAGCATCAAAATAGAGCCGCCGAGGCTGATTTGCCAGTACACAACCGGCGAAATAACTTCACCTTCCTGTTCCGACTTAAACCACTGAGCAATGGTGCGCGTAAAAAACAGGATTTGGGCGATAAAACCCAGTGCATAAATAAGGTACTCGTTCATTTGTATAAAATCAGGGCTGCAAATATAACAATAAAGTGTGCAAAAGGCGGGAAGGAAAGTTTTTCAATTCAGGAGTTTTCCAATTTTTTAAGAGTCTCACGGGAAGCATTTTGTTGTGCTTCCTTTTTTGAGGTGCCGGTACCTCTTCCCAGTTCTTTGTTATTAACTTCTACCACTGCAACAAACCGGGGAGGTTTCGATTTATCTTTTACCTGTTCTTCCGTGGTTTCAAATTTCACCTCTTTTTTATTCTTCTGGCTCCACTCAATAAGCTGACTTTTAAAATTGGTGTCTTCCTGCTCAATTTCGTTCAGGTTAACAAATTTCGACAATATCTTTTTTGTCACGAAATATTTGGCCTGAAGAAATCCTTTATCCAGGTAAATGGCGCCAATCAATGCTTCGAGTGCATCGCCGTAAATGTGGCTTTTATCAATATTTTTTGTTGTATTGGAATCGATAAAAACATTCAGTCCCATTTCGAAAGTGAGCCCGGTTAAAAACGTACGGTTTACCAGTTTCGAGCGGTTTTTGGTGAGATAACCCTCATCCTGCTGCGGAAAGCGGTTGTAAAGGAAATCGGCGATAACAGCTCCAAGAATGGCATCGCCCAAAAACTCCAGCCGCTCATTATTCACAAGGTTTCCCTGCGAATCGTACAAAGAAGCTGATTTATGGATGAAAGCTAAATCGTACAGTTTCAAATTTGAAGGGTAAAACCCCAGCAAATCCTTCAAAAACAAATAAAACTCTTTTCGGGGAGACGAAAAGAGTTTTATTCGTTGTGTTAATTTTCTGACCACAGATTTCTAATATTTTTTGAAAACCACGGTTGCGTTATGACCACCAAAACCAAAAGTATTACTAATGGCTACATTCACTTCTCTTTTTTTGGCAGCATTGAATGTAAAATCCAGTTTGCTGTCAATTTCCGGATCGTCGGTAAAATGATTAATGGTAGGCGGAATAATTCCGTTCCTGATGGCTAAAACACTTGCAAGTCCTTCCACCGCACCGGCAGCTCCGAGCAGATGGCCTGTCATCGATTTGGTAGCACTGATACTTAAACGATAAGCATGCTCTCCAAATGTTTTGACAATTGCTTTTGGCTCTGAAATATCGCCAAGCGGAGTAGAAGTTCCGTGAACATTAATGTAGTCTACATCTTCAGGTTTAAGGCCTGCATCTTCCAGTGCCCATTTCATTACCAGACTGGCCCCCCGTCCTTCGGGATCGGGTGCTGTCATGTGGTAGCCATCGGCCGACATGCCGCCGCCAACCATTTCAGCATAAATTTTTGCCCCGCGTTTTTTGGCGCTTTCGTATTCCTCGAATATAAAAGCTCCTGAGCCTTCTCCCATCACAAAACCGTCGCGGTCTAAATCGAACGGACGTGAAGCTGTTTTCGGATCGTCGTTGCGGGTCGAGATGGCCCTCATCGAGTTAAATCCCGCAATTCCTGCCTGGTTCACAGCAGCTTCCGATCCTCCTGTAATCATGATATCAGCTTTCCCCAGACGAATCATGTTGAAAGCTTCAATCATGGCATGAGATGCAGATGCACAGGCTGTGACCGTGGTAAAATTCGGTCCTCTGAAATGGTATTTTATGGAAATTAATCCACTGGCAATGTTGGCAATCATTTTGGGAATGAAAAACGGTGAAAACCGTGGATTTTCATCTTTGTAGTTCCGGGCTTCTTCAAAAAATGTTTGAAGCCCCCCGATACCTGCTCCCCAAATAACACCGGCGCGATCGTGGTCAACCTTTTCCAAATCGAGTTCTGAATCACCTATTGCCTGAGTGGCGGTAGCCAGCGCATACTGCGTATACATATCGTATTTGCGGGCTTCTTTGCGCTCCATATAATCGGTGGCGTCAAAGTCTTTTACCTCGCAGGCAAACCTGGTTTTCTGATTCGTTGTATCGAACTTGGTGATGGGGCCAGCTCCGCTCACCCCGTTTTTCAGGTTTTCCCAATATTCGTCAACCGAATTACCTAACGGATTAATGGTTCCAACTCCGGTTATTACTACCCGTTTAAATTCCATAAATGAATTTTCTGGATTACTTGGTTGCCTCTTCGATGTGCTCGATTGCTTCGCCTACGGTTGAAATCTTTTCAGCCTGGTCGTCCGGTATTGCAAGATCAAATTCTTTTTCAAATTCCATAATCAGCTCTACTGTGTCAAGCGAATCTGCACCAAGGTCATTTGTGAAAGATGCATCGTTGGTTACTTCACTTTCATCAACGCCTAATTTATCTACAATAATTGCTTTTACTTTTGCTGCAACGTCAGACATAATTCTAAATTTTGGTTAATACTAATTTGACTTTTAAAATAATTCGCTGCAAAGTAATACATTTACGGTTTATATTTCAAAGAAAAAATATAAAAAAGATGTTTATGTGATCAAAAGAAAGATTTGCAATATCCTAAATTTGAACATCTTATTCAAATGTTCCAATACAAAAAGTTAATATAAAATGAATGTTAAGAGAATTGCAATATTTGCTTCCGGATCAGGTACAAATGCCGAAAATATTATCAGGTATTTCGCTGACAATAAACAAATTAATATCGACTCATTGTGGAGCAACAAACCAGATGCCTTCGCACTAAAGCGGGCCGAAAAACTGGGGGTAGAAACCTTTGTTTTTACCCGCCGTGATTTGAACGAAACAGAAGAAATCGCCCAAAAACTGAAAAAAAGAAAAATTGACTTGATTGTGCTTGCCGGTTTTTTATGGCTGATTCCTGAAAATCTCATCAGCAATTTCGACATTATTAATATACATCCCGCCTTACTTCCGAAATACGGCGGAAAAGGAATGTTCGGAAGGAAGGTTCACCAAGCGGTTGTTGAAAATTGTGAAACCGAATCAGGGATTACCATCCACCTTGTAAACCCGGTTTATGACGACGGAGAAATCCTTTTCCAGGCAAAATGCCCTGTTAAACCCGGAGATACACCGGAAGAGGTAGCTCAAAAAGTGCATAAACTGGAATACAAACATTTCCCGGAAGTGATTGAAAAATTATTATTGAAAAAGATTTAAAACCACAAAAACAAAATACAATAACAAGCTAACAAACAGAACATTACACACTAATTCCGGCAACAATAATTCCCGTGAAACCAACAATTCAAAATTACGGTTCAAGTTATCAGCCAATTAGTTATCCATACTTTTTCAACTATCCGGTGTTAGTTATTGATCCTGCACCAGCCGTACTTCAGAACGTTGTTTTCGTTATATTTGTGCCAAATTTCAAGGAATATGACTCCGAATTACGACGAAGGAACGATTAAGACACTCGAATGGCAGGAACACATCAGAAAGCGGCCGGGCATGTACATCGGCAAGCTGGGCGATGGTTCTTCTGCCGACGACGGAATTTATGTTCTGCTGAAAGAAGTGCTCGACAATTCTGTGGATGAATTTATGATGGGCCACGGAAAAAAAATCAGCATCGACATTGACGAAGACAAAGTTACAATCCGTGATTACGGACGGGGAATACCACTTGGCAAACTGGTTGACGCTGCAAGCAAAATGAATACCGGTGCCAAGTACGACTCCGAGGTATTTAAAAAATCAGTTGGATTGAACGGTGTAGGTATCAAAGCAGTAAATGCGTTGTCTGAGAAATTTACGATTCGTTCCACAAGAGAAGGAACAGCCAAGGAGGCAGTATTTAGCAAAGGTATTATTAAAGACGAGCAGGATTTAAAAGGTCTCGGCGACCCCAACGGAACGATGGTTTACTTTGAGCCCGATCCGGAAATCTTCAGCAGTTTCCATTACATTAACGACTATGTAATCAACATGGTCAAAAACTATACATACCTGAATGCCGGACTGACAATTGAATTCAACGGAGAGCGTTTTTTCTCGAGAAACGGCCTCCGCGATCTGCTGGATGAAAACATCGACGAAGATCCGCTCTACCCGGTAATTCACCTGAAAGGACAAGACATTGAAATTGCCATTACTCACGGAAACCGCTACGGCGAGAATTATTTCTCGTTTGTAAACGGACAGCACACCACACAGGGCGGAACACATCTGCAGGCATTTCGCGAGGTTTATGTAAAAACCATTCGCGATTTCTACAAAAAAGATTTCGATCCATCTGATATCCGCGCCTCCATTGTGGCAGCAGTGAGCATTAAAGTGGAAGAACCGGTTTTTGAATCGCAGACAAAAACCAAACTCGGTTCAAAAGATATTGGCCCGAAAGGACCTTCTGTCAGGGCCCACGTCGGAAATTTCCTGCAGACAGAACTGGACAATTACCTGCATAAAAACCAGGAAACGTCTGAAGTTTTATTGAGGCGTATTGTGGAATCGGAACGCGAACGAAAAGCGATTTCAGGCATTAAAAAACTGGCAAAAAAGCGGGCAAAAAAAGTGAGCCTGCACAATAAAAAACTGCGCGACTGCCGCATTCATTTCGATGGTAAAGATCCACGGGCTGAAGAGTCGAGTATTTTCATTACCGAGGGAGATTCTGCAAGCGGGTCTATCACAAAGTCGCGCGATGTAAATACCCAGGCTGTATTCAGCTTGCGCGGAAAACCTCTTAACAGCTACGGCCTGACCAAAAAAGTGGTGTATGAAAACGAAGAATTTAACTTGCTGCAGGCAGCGCTCAACATTGAAGAGAGTCTGGAAGACCTTCGTTACAACCAGATTATAATTGCCACCGATGCCGACGTGGACGGAATGCACATCCGGTTACTGCTCATAACATTCTTCCTGCAGTTTTTTCCTGATCTTATTCGGAAAGGACACGTATTTATTTTGCAAACACCGCTTTTCAGGGTGCGAAACAAACAGAAAACCTACTATTGTTATTCGGAAGACGAAAAAAGACAAGCCGTAAAAAAATTGAAGGGCAAAGCAGAAATCACCCGATTTAAAGGACTGGGAGAAATATCCCCCGGTGAATTTAAAAACTTCATCGCCAAAGATATAAGGCTCGATCCGGTGATGATGCGCAAACAAGATTCGGTTTCGCAAATGCTTGAATTTTATATGGGCAAGAACACGCCTGATCGACAGGATTTTATTATTGATAACTTATACGTTGAAAAAGACGAGGTAGCCTGATGGCAGAAGAATAAAGAAGTGTTTTTATTATATTTGGAGACGAAAAATATATAGTAATGACTACAGTTGATTTGAAAAAAAAATTGATCGGGAGAATTAGCGGAATGAAAAACAATTTTCTTCTCGAAGAAATTTATCGCATGGTTGAAAATGAAGAAACAGAACAGGATGTTTATCATTTTTCAAAAGAAGAAATAAAAGCAATAGCTGAAGCCAGGGAACAATATAAAAAAGGGCAATTTATAAGCAGCAAAGAGGCTGACAAAGAGGCTGACTCGTGGCTATGCGAATAGTTTGGACGCTTAAGGCGCAAAGCGACAGGCGCAATATTTTAGCTTACTGGAAAGCCAGGAACAAATCTGTCGAATACAGCAAAAAGCTTGATACGTTAATTAGGGAATCGCTCAACTTAATCCGAAAATATCCTTGCATCGGAAAACCAACAAACAGAAAAAACATAAGGATAAAAATTGTACGCGACTATTTTTTAATTTACGAAATTACTAATAATGAAATAGTAATTTTAAGAATCTGGGATTCGAGACAAAATCCGAAGGAGTTGGAAAGAACAATAGAATAGAATGGCAGAAGAAAACAAAAATTTGCAGGACAATAATCCGGATCGCATTAAGGAAGAGATAACCTATCTGCCCGGTATGTACCGCGACTGGTTTCTCGATTACGCATCGTACGTAATTCTGGAACGGGCAGTTCCGTATGTGAACGACGGACTGAAACCGGTGCAGCGCCGCATTATGCACGCTATGCGCGAAATGGACGATGGCAGGTATACCAAAGTAGCCAACATCATCGGGCAAACCATGCAGTACCATCCGCACGGCGATGCGTCTATCGGCGATGCAATTGTACAACTGGGGCAAAAAAACCTGCTCATCGATGCCCAGGGAAACTGGGGAAATCCGCTAACCGGTGACGGTTCTGCCGCCCCGCGTTACATTGAAGCACGACTGACAAAATTTGCCCTCGAAGTGGTTTTCAATCCTAAAACCACCGAATGGAAACTGGCCTACGACGGACGTAAAAAAGAACCGGTAACATTGCCGGTAAAATTCCCGCTGCTGCTGGCACAGGGAGTCGATGGAATTGCCGTGGGGCTGGCATCAAAAGTATTTCCGCACAATTTCAATGAATTGCTCGATGCGTCAATCGCTTATCTGAAAAAAGAGGATTTTGAACTTTACCCTGATTTTCCGTCGGGGGGAATGGCCGATTTCAGCAAATACAACGACGGGCTGAGGGGCGGAGCTGTTAAAGTAAGGGCTAAAATTGAAAAAAGGGACAATAAAACACTGGCAATCAACGAAATTCCTTACAGCAAAACAACTACATCGTTGATTGAATCGATTATTAAAGCCAATGATAAGGGGAAAATCAAAATCAAAAAAATTGACGACAACACGGCAGAAAATGTGGAAATACTGGTCCACCTGGCTCCCGGGGTCTCGTCAGATAAAACCATCGATGCGCTTTATGCATTTACCGATTGTGAAGTTTCACTTTCGCCCAATGCATGTATTATCGATAACGACAAGCCGCTTTTTATCGGCATAAAAGAAATACTGAAACGCTCTGCCGACGCCACCCTGAACCTGCTGAAACTGGAACTGGAAATCAGGAAAGGAGAACTGGAAGAAGCCTGGCATTTTTCATCGTTAGAAAAAATATTCATCGAGGAACGTATTTATAAAGATAAAGAGTTTGAAGATTCAGCGAACATGGACGAGGCCATTGCCCATGTGGACAAACGTCTGGATCCCTGGAAACCACAATTCAAAAGGGAAATTAACCGCGACGACATTCTCAAACTGATGGAATTGCGAATGGCCCGCATCCTGAAATTCAACAAGGATAAAGCCAACGAAAACATTCTGACCATTGAAGATGAAATTGACGAAGTAATCAACCACATTGAGAACATCATCCCATTTACCATCAAATGGTTTAGCCACCTGAAAAGCAAGTACGGAAAAGGCCGCGAACGGCAAACCGAAATCCGCAGTTTTGAAAACATCGAAGCTTCGAAAGTGGTGGTAAAAAATGAAAAACTGTATGTCGACCGCAAGGAAGGATTTATGGGAACGAGCCTCAGAAAAGAGGAATTTGTATGCGATTGTTCCGACATCGACGACATTATTGTTTTCCGCCGCGACGGGACTTATTTTGTAACCAAAGTTGCGGATAAGGCATTTATCGGGAAAAATCCACTGCACATTGCTGTTTTCAAAAGGAATGACAAACGAACAATTTACAACACCGTTTACCGCGACGGAAAAACCGGATTCTCGTACATGAAACGATTTGCCGTAACCGGTGTAACACGCGACAAGGAATACGATCTGACAAAAGGCACTAAAGGTTCAAGGGTAACCTATTTCTCGGCCAATCCGAATGGTGAAGCCGAGGTACTGAAAATTTTGCTGAAACCAAAACCACGCCTTAAAAAACTGGCGTTCGAGGCAGATATGGGAGAACTGACTATAAAAGGCCGGCAGTCGATGGGAAATATTCTCACCAAGCACGATGTCTACAAAATATCGCTCAAAGAAAAGGGAGTATCCACACTTGGCGGACGAAAAATCTGGTTCGACACCGATGTGTTCCGTCTCAATGCTGAAAACCGTGGAAAATATCTCGGTGAATTTTCAGGTGAAGACAAAATTCTGGTTATTTACAAAAACGGGGAATACCAGTTGTATAATTTCGATTTGAGCAATCATTTCGACCCGGATATTCTTACCATTGAAAAATTTGACAGCGGAAAAATCCTCTCGGTTGTTTATTACGACGCCGAGCAAAAATATTACTATGTGAAACGGTTTGAGATTGACGAAGTGGAAGGAAAACGCATTCCTTTTATCGGCGACAATCCTGATAACAAACTCATCAGCATAACCTGGGTGCGCTATCCGCGTTTCGAAATTGAATTTGGCGGCCAACACTCTGAGCGCGAAAACGAAATCATTGAAGTGGCGGAGTACATCGGTATAAAATCATGGAAGGCAAAAGGGAAACGGCTTTCAAATTACAAAATTGAAAATGTAAAAGAAGTGGAACCCGTTGTAAGAGACGAAGACCAAAAACCGGATTTAGACGACGAGGATGAAAACAGTATTAAAAGCAAAAATGACGACATTCCGTTCGAAGTAAAACGACCGGGGAAAGAGGACGACAAAAACCAAATGTCTTTATTCTGAAATAATTAAGTCCACCTGAGTCTGAAATAACAGATTCGAAAATCTTTTTTTAGTTTTGTCTTCTGAAACGGAAGAAAAAAGTAGTTGCAATGCGAATTTACCTGATTGGATACATGGGCTGCGGAAAAACGACGCTTGGAAAGAAGTTGTCAAAACACCTGGGATTGCAGTTTATCGACATGGATCATTACATTGAAAAAAGAAACTGCAAAACTGTTCCACAGCTTTTCGAAGAATTTGGCGAAGAAGGTTTCCGTCAGCGCGAACGAAAAGCCCTGGAAGAACTCTCGGAATTTACCGACATTGTAATTGCTACCGGCGGAGGTGCTCCATGTTTTTTCGATAATATTGATTTGATGAACAACACAGGAAAAACCATCTATCTGAATATTCATCCAAAAATTCTTGCCGGCCGTTTGTTAAAATCGAAAACCGAACGCCCGTTAATCAAAGGAAAATCACGCGAAGAACTGGTTGATTTCATTGATAAAACCCTCCGCAAAAGAAACGAATTTTACAAACAGGCCAACCACGAAATTACCCGGCCCGATGTTGATTTGGATGAAGTTGCCAAAATGATTTCATAAGATTTACCATGCCAACTGTTGCTCAAAAATTTGCCCACACCCTCAAAGAAATCGGAGTTCGCTATGTTTTTGGAGTTCCCAGCGGAAACATGACTGATTACATTGAAGCGTTGCGCGGGGAAGAAAGAATTGATTTTGTATTGACGGGCCACGAAGGAGCAGCGGCTTTTATGGCAGCGGTCTGCGGAAGATTAACCGGGAATCCGGGTGTTTGCTTTGGAACTTTTGGCCCCGGCGCAACCAATCTTTCAACGGGCGTCGGCTGTGCTTTTCTCGATCGGTATCCGCTCCTTGCTTTTACCGATGAAATGCCTGAACATCTCGTGAACAGAATCGTCCAGATGAAAATCGATCACCAGGCACTGTTTCGTCCCATTACAAAATGGACCACTACACTGTCTCCTGAAACCATAAATGGAATAATATTAAAGGCAGCCGGCATTGCTGTTTCTGAAATTCCCGGGCCGGTGCATCTCGGTGTTCCGGCTGGAATTGGACAAACAGAAACAACAGAATCCGACAATCCGGTAAAATACCTCCGGCTTGAAAAACAGCCACTTGACGAATCTTTTTCAGAAAACTCAGAAAAGGCTTTCAATTTTTTTAAATCTGCCCAAAAGCCAATTCTTGCAGTTGGATTATCTGCCGTAAGAGCAGGTATAAAAAAACAGGTTCTTGAGCTTGCGGAAAAATATGAGTTGCCGGTTGTACTCACTCCCATGGCAAAAGGGATGTTTCCTGAAAATCATGATTTGTATGCCGGAGTGCTGTTTCATGCGCTGTCGGGACAAGTGGCAAAAACTTATCGCGAAGCCGATTTGGTTATCGGAATGGGTTACGACCCGGTGGAATTTAATTACGAAGACTGGATGCCCGATGTGCCGCTCATTCATTTTGACAACCGCCCGGCGGATGTGGATACGACTCAAGTTGGCGAAGTTGTCAATTTAACCGGCGACTTAAAAGCCATGCTCAGTGAATTTTCCGGATTTCCGGAAGGAGCAAAATGCTGGGATGTAAAAACTCTCAAATCCCGCAAAGAGGAATTATTCAAAAAACTTGAACCTCCCAAAAACAGTTTTGGTCCGCGGGCAGTAATTTCGGGCCTGCGCAAAGCACTGCCTGAAGAGGGAATTCTCACCCTCGATGTGGGCGCGCATCTTCACCTTGCCGGGCAACAATGGAAAACACCATCGCCCGAAAAACTGTTGATGACAAACGGCTGGTCGTCGATGGGATTTGGCGTGCCTGCTGCTATTGCTGCCAAACTGTGTCATCCTGATTTGTTAGTTGCCTG
>DATFJO010000022.1:0-4288 GCA_035269145.1 Tangfeifania sp.
CAGGAGATTAACAGTGATTTACAATCCCGGCGACCCGGTTTTGCCTGAGCTAAAAGATGCCAACTTCAAAAAAGATGCCGGCTGATTTAAAATAATTTTTCCAAAAGTTCCTTTTTGGATAATTGAAAATGGTTGGCTATATCCGACAAAATATTGGAAAGGGTCACTATCTTCAAAGGATTATGGTTAGGTACCGGAATATGATGAATTCCGTTTTCCGTTGTTGTAAGCCGAATGTGGCTTCCTGTTTGTCTGGTAATTTGAAACCAAATTTTCCGATTAGTTTGATTAATTCATAACCAGCAATATCCTGTGGGATTCTCTTCATGCCGCAAAAACTTCTTCTTTTGTAAAATGTACCCTGATAATCTTCGGTAGTTTCTCTTCAAAATGGCAATGAACTGCATCCCGTATGTTTTCTTTAATTTCGTCGTAAGTATCTCCTTCTGCAAAAATGGAATATCCCAGGGCCCTTCCTTCGAAACCTCCTTCAGGTGATTCTTTTACAATAAATATGATCTCGTTCATTTTTGTTCAATTTATTGAATACAAATATAGTGATTAATTTTGTGTTCAAAACAGCAGGTTGGAATCAGGATAGTTAGCATGAAATGCAGGCCCGGCAACCGGATTTTAGGTGCAATCGCGCGGCAGCGGGGAAAAAATGCAACCGCAGCAAAGGCAAAGTATCATTGGAAATAACTGAATAATAGCTGGGATTTCACGGGAACAAAACATAACCCTGGATAAACAGTTTTCCTGCCATAACGCGGTTGGTAGAAGAGACATCAATTGCCTATCAATTCATCGCAATAATTTTTTTTGACCAGTCGGCCAGAAATACAGGAATATTTATTAACCCGTTCTCATGGTGAAGGTTGTTTAAAGAGAACCTTATTCTGATTTCAGGTGCAAATTTCTTATTATACACAGATAAACTTTTGCCGCTTACACGTTTTTCAGATTTAACTTCTGCCGGAATAATTTGTGATGCTGTTTGAATCAAAAAGTCAATTTCGGCTTTGTTTCCGGAAGTCCAGTAAAAAGGTTTTTCATCAAACTGTGGCTCAAGCGACTGCAAAACAGTATTTTCTGCCAGTGCTCCTTTAAATTCGGTAAAACCCAAATGACCCGACAGCAAAATTTCCGGAGGTAATTTTGCCAATCTCCTTAAAATTCCGCAATCAAATGCAAAAAGTTTAAAAGCCGAAATATCGCGGTAAGCGCTTAGTGGAATACCTGGTTTCGATACATTATAAACACGGTAAACAAGTCCTGCTTCCTCCAGCCAAAGCAATGCATCTTCATATTCGCGCGCCCGGGCACCTGTTTTTACTACTTTGTAAATAAATTTTTTGTTTTCTTTTGCAAGCTGGGAAGGCAATGAATTCCAGATGCTGTTTATTCTTGCAATTTGAACGGCATCGGCATACTTCGAAAAATCCAGGGTATAAAGATTGAGAATGTTTTGCAATACATCTTCAACTGTTGCCATTCCCCTGTTACCGAGCAGGGAAACAACTGCTTCAGGCATTCCACCGCTTAACTGGTATCTTCTGTATTCTTCATGCAGCCTGTTAAATACTATCGCAGGTAATGGTTCAATTTGGGAGATATCTTCAACAAAACGGAAAATCTTTTCATCGGCATGATGCAAAAATTCTTTAAATGATACGGGCTTCATATTCAAAATTTCTACCTTGCCTACCGGAACCGACATTTTTTTCTTTTTAATTGAAACGCCAAGAAGTGAGCCTGCCGCAATAATATGGTATTCAGGGGCATCTTCGCAAAAATATTTTAAACTGTTTAAAGCTCCGTTACATTCCTGTATTTCATCAAATAGTATCAGTGTTTTACCGGGAGTTAAAGGAACGTTGGAGAAAAGGGCTAAATCGTTCAAAATGCGTTTTACATCTTTCGTCTTTTCAAAAATCTCAGCAAGCTCTGTTGTCCGGTCAAAATTAAATTCGGCTGTGTAATCGAAACACTGCTTCCCGAATTCGCGCATAACCCAGGTTTTACCTGTCTGCCTCGCTCCTTTAAGAATAAGTGGTTTTCTGTTTTCACTAACTTGCCATTGTTTTAATCTTTGTATAATATCTCTTTGAATTTTCATCTCATTATAATTATTCATTTTCAGCGGTATTCGATGGAACTCGCTTTATAATGATTCATTTTTGTGGCAAAATTTTGCCATGCTCGTTTCATAGCTTTCACACTTTATGTGTCATTTTTGTGTAAAACTACACAAAATAAGTACAAAGTAATGTAATTTGAAATAAAATGCTGTTGTTTTAAAAGAGCTTTTCCAGAAGTTCCCTTTTTGTTAATTCAGAACCGGTAATATCCCGTGGGATTTTCTTCATACCGCAAAAACTTCTTCTGTCTTCTTTAGTAGTGATTAATTTTGTGTTCAAAACAGCAGTCTGGAATCATGAGAGTTAGCGTGAAATGCAGGCCCGGCAACCGGATTTTGCCGACGCCGAGTGACGCCGGTTTCTAAAAAGTTACCGGCTGATTTTGTGTGAAATAAAAACCACGTGGGATTCCAACTAAAACCACATGTGGTTTATAACGGAAACACGCGTGGTTGGAAGATGAGACTTTTGTTTTTGCTATGAGAAGAATTATTTTAAGTAGTTTGTATTACAAATACAAATTAGTTTGTATTGTTAATACAAAGCATTATATTTACAACTAAATCTTTTAACTTCAAAAAAATGATTAGCAAGCGCGTATTGTCTGAAATTATTAAAGATCAGTTGGCAAGCGTATTAAAGAAACAATGGATTGAGCGTGACAAGGAAATTCCTCTGAAAACCAAAAAGATTGTGATTGTTTCCGGGGTACGGCGCTGCGGAAAAAGTACGTTAATTCAGCAGAAATTATTAAAAACGGGCAAAGCGCTTTACCTTAATTTTGAAGACCCCCGGTTAATCAACTTTACATTGGATGACTTTCCAAAATTAGAGAGTATCGCTGAAGAAGCCGGGAATGACCTCCTTCTTTTAGACGAAATTCAGAACATCGACCAATGGGAACGCTATGCGCGCATGGCCAACGAAAAAGGGTTACAGCTCTATATAACCGGCTCTAATGCCAGTATGTTAAGTCGTGAGTTAGGTACCCGGTTGACCGGCCGGTATAAACAAATTGAACTCTTCCCGTTTAGTTATAACGAATTTCTTACATTTTTCAACATGGAACGAAATGCAGAGAGTTTTGACCAATATTTTGAATGGGGTGGATTTCCTGAATTTCTGGAAGAAAAGGACGATGATTATTTGAGGACATTGCTGCGCGATATTATCACCCGGGATATTGCAGTTCGCAGAAAAATCACAAATGAAAATCAGTTAATCAGGCTGGCTGTGCATTTATTAAGCAATACTGGTAAAGAGTTCAGCTACAACAATATCTCAAAAATTCTGGAAATAAAATCGGTAAGAACAGTCATCGATTATTGCGACTATTTGAGGGAAAGTTATCTTGTTGACTTTATCCCCCGTTATTCGTCTTCCATCAAAAAGCAACTGGTAAATCCTAAAAAAAGTTACAGCATCGATCCGGTGTTTGCTAAAGCCAACAGCCTTTCGTTTAGTAAAGATTTGGGGCGCAGACTGGAGAATTTTGTCTTTAATAAATTAAGAAGGAATTTTAGTGAAATCTTTTATTTTAAGGACACCAGTTCAGAATGTGATTTTCTGATAAAACAAAATGAAAAAATTATTCAGGCAGTGCAAGTTTGCTGGGAAATAAACAATGACAATATGGTTAGGGAAATAAACGGAATAAAAAATGCACTGGATGAAACAGGAGCAAAAGAAGGGGTAATTATTACCAGTAACCAGGAAGATAAGCTGGATGGAATAGATTTAATACCAGCATGGAAATGGATTTGACGTTTCATTCACAATTATTTTATCACAATTACATCTAACATTCCTTTTTCTCCGGCATAGTCAATAGCACTGCTATAAACATAATCCTCTGCTTTAAACACCAATCCTTCTTCAACCGGGTTTTGATGGATACCAGCCTGCGGCAGGCAGGTAATCAATTTTCTGGTCAATTACCTTATTGCTCCAAAGCTCAATTGGTTTGTTGTCGCCACGCCAAAAATGGAATCCTTTCCGGATTTCAAAATGTTCCAATAACCCTGCCTAAAGGGAAGGCAGGCAATTTGTATTTGCGGCTCACAGTCCTGCATTTTTCTTTCAAAAGTAATGTATTGTATTAAAACATCCTACGCTTCTATCCGGCCACCGATTGCTCCAAAGGAATC
>DATFJO010000023.1:0-6990 GCA_035269145.1 Tangfeifania sp.
TTTAATTATTGCTTCTTCCTATTTCGTTTTTGAATCGCCCGAAAAACTGGTGTACGGTTATGTTTCCATGTGGGTAGTTGCTTACTCGCTCGATTCATTTTTGAGCGGTGCCAACCGTTCGGCGCAAATGTTTATTGTCTCCAAAAAATATGAAGAAATTGCCGATTTCATAAACAACGAAGCCATTCGCGGAGTCACTGTGTTAAACGGCACAGGCTGGTATACAAAAGAAGACACCAGGGTAGTGATGTCGGTAGTACGGAAAAGAGAAACCAGCTCCATTTTCCGAAAAATAAAAGAAATTGACCCTGAAGCTTTTATCTCGATGGGAAGTGTGATGGGCGTTTATGGGCAGGGATTTGAGAAACTGAAATTATAGTCTGAAACTATTTTTTATTTTTGTGCCGGTAAATGTTTTTGGTAAAAATTTTTCGCATCGGATACGAAAAAAGGTAAAACGTAGTTTTTTCTAAACAGAAGATAAAACAGGATAACAAATGAAACGATTTTTAGGGGTGATTAAGCAGGGATTGATAATGGCATTTCTAACGAGTTTATTTTTTTCCTGTCAGCAAAATAATAAACAAACAACTACCGCCGAACAACCATCTATAAAAGATACCCTAATTGTAGCCGAGCCGGTTTTAGAATATGGATTACCAGTCGATTCATTCTTGATACAAAAGGGTATTGTAAAAAGAAACCAGCATTTAAGCAACATTCTCACTGATTTTGGGGTGGATATGGTTACCATCGACAAGTTGGCGCGACAGTCGAAAAATGTATTCGATGTGCGAAAAATCAGGAGCGGAAACAATTACAGTGTATTTCAAACTCCTGATTCACTGGGAGCAGCCCGTTTTTTTGTGTATGAAAATTCGCCCGTCGATTACTACGTTTTCGAATTGTTCGATTCGCTCAGGGTTTACCATGGTGAAAAAGAAATACACACAAAACTTCGCACTTCGCAGGGTACAATCCAATCGTCGCTTTGGAACACCATGAAAGATAATGACCTTGATCCGATGCTGGCTTTGAGGCTCAACAACATTTATGCCTGGACCATCGATTTTTTTGCCATACAGAAAGGAGATCGTTTTCGTGTTATTTTCGAAGAACAATATGTGGATACGACTTATATCGGAATTGGTGAAATATATGCCGCCCAGTTCGATCATTACGGCGATGAGCTGTTTGCTTTTCGTTTCTTTCAGGACGAGCGGTTCGATTATTTCGATGAAGAAGGGCAAAGCCTTCGGAAAGCATTTCTGAAAGCACCACTCGATTTTTTCCGGATTAGCTCACGGTTTTCACACAGCCGGATGCACCCGGTTCTCAGGATACGCCGTCCGCACCGTGGTGTAGATTATGCTGCGCCAAAAGGCACACCCGTGAAAACCATTGGCGACGGAACTGTTGTTGCCCGTGCGTACCAACGAAATGGTGGTGGTAATTACGTAAAAATTAAACACAACTCCATGTACACCACCACCTACATGCATCTTTCAGGCTTTGCCAAAGGAATTACAACCGGTGCCCGGGTGGAACAGGGTCAGGTTATCGGATATGTAGGTTCAACAGGTCTTTCAACCGGTCCGCACCTCGATTTCAGAATTGCTAAAAACGGCCAGCTTGTCGACCCGCTAAAAGTGGAAGCGCCACCGGTGGAACCGGTATTTGAAGAAAATGTATCCCGCTACAAACAGGTGAAAGATTCGCTGATGAATGAACTGAAGCAAGTTGAATGGGAAACACCAGCCCTGGCGGATTCAAATTCACAATAACTCATTTTCAAAAAAATTAATCTTCATTTTTATGGCCTTACATTTATTATCATCCGGCGGTATGCATATAAATTAGGAACGCCATCATCATGAATTTCCAATATAATATGGATTGATTTGCCGTTTGCATTGTCCGGAATTTCTACACTGACCTTTGAAGAAGAATTATTTTGAATTGTCAACGGACCGTCATACGAACTGGGTTCATTGTAGAAAGTCCAGGAGTAGTTTAGTGAATGTCCATCCGGATCGCCGGAACCTGCTGCGGTGAGTTTCACGTTTGAACCTGCATTCGCTGTCATCGTTAAAACCTGTCTTGTTCTGTCATCATTTAAAACGGCCACCGGATGGTGGTTTGCACTTTCATAGTCGCTTGTGATGCTCCAGTCCATGCGGGCTGCAAAATCGTTATTATACCCTTCACTCCATCGTTTTATGGCCTGAGCACCTTCTTCTGTGTTGCCATACATATAGTAAGGATCATATTTCGTTTCTGCATTTTCATCAATTTTAGCCACTTCCGACATGCTTCTGATACTTTCCTTTTTCTCAAAGCTGAAACGGCCGCCCCAGCCACCCTGGTCAATTTGCTCTGGATTGTTAAGGCCATTTGGATACACATGCATAAATGCGGGAGTATCGCCTTCGGTAGCCCATTTCGTATCCGGGTACACAGCTCCCAGCGGCCCATGACTTTGGATGTGCTCATCCAGGTATTCATCGGAAGGTTGCCAGCCATATACAGCCGTGGCGCGAATGTAAAAAACCTCCGGAAAATTTTTGGCAATCCAGGCACCTGCATCGTCCTGCCCCAAAATATCAAAAAGTCGCAATTTGCTGAGGAATTTGCTCAACTCATACGCCGATCGGGTTTCCCGGACCTTCCAGATTGCCTGTGCTACATTATTCATGCCTCCCCAGCCCATCACCCAAACCGGACGCGGATCATCTTTATCAACTGCAGCAATAATCAGTTCGGAGCCGGGACTGTCTTTCCCCGTACCCACATCACTCATGCCATAGCCTGTTTGTCCCATAACCGATATGGACTTCAAGTATTCAGGTGTGGGATATCCATCAGCATGAACAATAAGATTTTGATAAACCTTTTCATACGCATAAATAATTTTATCAAGCATACCTGTATTGCTTTGAGACTTTTTCCAGCAACCGGTTGACACAATTAAACCTTCAATATCAAATTCGTTGGCCGATACCAACTGACGCACCATGGATTGTTCATCATCCGGGTCGGCACCGAGGTCGGTTGTGTTAATTATCCTGGGTTTTTCTTCCGGTTGATATGCCATTATACTTAGCTGGAGAAAAAGAAATGGTATTGTAAGAATATATTTCATCGTTTTCATTAAAATCAGTTATTCAAGGATTTACAGTAAGAATGACCCGTTGGTAACGCGTAAGCTTTGGTTCACCATCATCAGTAATGGTCACAATAAAATGTAACTGTTTCGGCGAATCCACCACCGGTGCTGTGATTTGTAATTGTGCATTTTTATTGTTTTCAATCTCTGTCATTGCTGAGTAGGTTCCAGCTTCGCGGTAAAAAATCCATTCATAATTCAGTTTATCACCGTCAGGGTCGGAGGAAACTGAAGCATCTAACGTAATTTTTTCTCCGGATTTCACATCAATTTCATTTTCATGATTCAATTTTGCCACAGGCGGATGGTTGGCATCCTCATACCCATTAATCGTCCAATCCATACGCGCTGCAAAATCATTCTGAAAATGATCGCGCCAGCGCCAGATGGTTGCAGTATTATCGATGTAAACTGTTCCGTCCACTTCAACCCAGTCGTCGGCGTCGGTCCAGATTTCCCGCTCCTCCGGTTCATGATAAAACACACGGGTGTGCGGGCGATACAATTCATAACGGCCTCCCCACGAACCCCAATTAGGATGCTCGGATGAGCCCAGCCCGTTATTGATGAGGTACATAAACGACGGCGAATCACCTTCCATAATGTAGGCAATATCGGGATATTCAGCACCAAGCGGCCCGTGATTTTGAATGTTGTTATCCACCCAGCCGTTATCGATGATGTATTTATTGGCTCCACTCTGAAAATAATAATGCCGCTCTCCTGATATTCCAATCCAGGTAGAATAGTAATAACTGTTGCCGTTGTTTTCGTGGAAGCCCGGACTAACAATGTAAAACAAATCTTTAAAGTTGTTCCGAATCCATGGCCCGGAGTTATCCTGATCCGAAATGGTGTATACGCGAATTTTCTCCACAAACTTTTTAAGTTCTTCTTCTGTGCGCGTGTTTTTAACTTTCCAGAGTGCCTGCGCCAGGCAATTGGCACCACCCCAAACGGGAATCCAAACCGGCCTCGGATCGTCTTCATCCACAACTTTAATAATCCATTCAGAGCCCTCGGAATCTCTGCCTTCACCAACTGCAGCCATCCCAAAATCAGGATAGCCTTTTTTAATTCGTTCTTTCAGATAAGTATGTTCCGGGTAACCAGCTTCATGTTTACCGAGGTTGTCGCGCACTTTTCCGTAGGCATCCACAATTTCGCGAATCCGCCATTCGGCAGTTTCATTGCGCTGCCAGCAGGATGTTGTCGCCACAATTCCTTCCACATCAAACTGATTGGAATAAAGCAGAAAACGCACCAGTGACTGTGCGTCATCCGGTTCATTTTCAATATCAGTTAGAATTAAAATACGTGTTTTTTCATTTTCCGGAGGGAAATTATTTCCTGAAATATGAATGGACAACAAAAATATCAGGAAAGACAGAAATACTATTTTTTTCATTAATTTTAGTTGTTAATTGGTTATTTACCTATAAAAACCATTTTCAAAATATATCAAACAAAAATAATAATTATGCGGAGTTTAATTATACTGTTTTTGCTTCTTGTTTTTCTGAATGTCAATTTACTCAGCGCTCAAAACGTTATTTCAAACGATTTAAACATGGAAAATTACTTTGCCTGGTGCATTGTCCCGTTCGATAACCAGAACCGGACACCGGCGGAAAGAGTGGAAATGCTGAAAGAACTTGGGTTCACTTCGTATGCCTACGACTGGCGTATGGAACATCTGCCTGAAATGGCAAAAGAAATAAAACTGGCCCGCAAAAACGGAATCGATATCAATGCCGTATGGATGTGGATTGACCAGAGTAATTCCATCGGAAATTTATCCGCAGGAAATCAAAAAGTCCTGGATGTGCTGGAAGAAACCGGGCTCGAAACGCAAATCTGGATGAGTTTTCCGGAGGATTATTTCGAAAAAATGACGGAAGAGGAACGGTTGGAAAAAGCTGAAACCATGATTTCATATATCTGTAATGAAGCTAAAAAGCGCGGTTGCACGGTTGGCTTGTACAATCACGGCGGCTGGTTCGGAAACCCGGATAACCTGGTAAAAATTGTGGAAGCGCTGCCCGAAAAGAAAATCGGAATAATTTTTAATTTTCATCATGCCCATGAGTTACTCGATGATTTCCCCGACATGGTCGAAAACATGCTACCGCATTTATGGGCAGTCAATTTGAACGGAATGAAGCCGGAAGGACCTAAAATTCTGCCAATTGGCGCAGGCACTGAAGAAAAAGGGATGATTCAAATTCTCAAAGAAAATGGTTATAACGGCCCCTGGGGAATTCTGGGCCACCGCACCGATGCCGATGTAAAACAAGTACTGCAGCAAAATATCACGGGAGTGAAAAAAATCATGAATTAAACATTTGTTATCTGCTGTATCAGAACCATTCCGCTGAAAAATGATTTTTAACAACAACTCAACAAAAAGTGGTATTTTTCCGTTAATTTTGAAACTTCTTTTCAGATTTACGAAATGGTCATTCACCTAAAATATCTGAAAAATAAGTTCAACCAGATTGTATTGAATAAAATTAAAAAAGTAACAGGATGAGAATTTTTTTGATGTTGATGATAGCAATAGTTTTTGCATCGTGTGTAAGAAATAAAAGCGGGCAGACAGGAGATAATGCAACTGCCGAAAATGCAAATGTTTTTGAAGTTGCAGAAGTAATTCATGGAAACACTTACACCTACATGAAGGTGAAAGAAGATATGACCGAACGCTGGGTTGCCACCGGGAAAACAGAAGCCAGTGCCGGCGATGTACTCTATTACGGAGAGGCACTTGAAATGCCAAATTTTCACAGCAAAGAGCTTGATCGCACCTTCGATAAAATCTATTTCATCGACAGGGTAAGTGAACAACCCATTGAACATGCCCATTCCGGGCAAATGCCAATGGGGCAGATGCCACAAGGACACATGGGACAAGGACACAGCGGTGCTGTGGAATCGGAACAAAAAAGCAGCATTTCGCTCGATAAATCGGGTGACGAAGTTACCATTGCCGACATTTATGCCAATCCGAAAGAGTTTGAAGGAAAAGAATTTGAAATCAGGGGAGTGGTTACAAAGGTGAACAAAGAGATTATGGGCAAAAACTGGGTACACCTTCAGGACGGAACCAGCAACGAAGGTGCATTCGACCTGACCATAACAACCCAGGGTTTACCAAAAGTAAACGATGAAGTTACTTTTAAAGGCACCCTTACCCTTGAAAAAGATTTTGGTGCAGGCTATTACTACGACGTAATTATGGAAGATGCCGAGATGGTGACCACCGCCGGCAGCGAAGTTTAATGATATTTTATTTCCCTGATTGTTAAAAGGCAAAATGAACGATTCATTTTGCCTTTTGTTTTTTAATAATATCCTGCGATGGACCTAACTTCCGGCGAAAGGTGTTCCGAAAATACCCACGGCAAGCTCTGCCCACACGAGCAGAAATACCGCCACAATAGTGAAAACAACGGCAATCCTGTTTTTAGTTGTTTTTACAGTTCTCAACCCCAACTCTATTGCTCCTCCTGTTGCGAACAAAAGTACGCACCAGACCAAAAAATCAAACGAATTCCAGTTGACCTGGTTTGTAAATTGTATTGCAATTAAAGGCAGAAGCAATAAAATTGACACTGATAACAGGATAATAACGAATCTTTTATTTTGAATACTCATGATTTCAAATTTTAATTGCACCAATTCCAACGAACTAAAACACATTGAATTATAAAATTAAGAATATTATTTACATCTTTCAATAATTGACTCAATCTTTGAAATCATTAGCGATGGCGATTGAGGCTTTTCTTTTTAATAAACAGTGCTTACCATTGAAAAAAATA
>DATFJO010000024.1:0-3963 GCA_035269145.1 Tangfeifania sp.
TTTAAAATATCGGTATAAAATGAGTCAAATTCGCTTGCTGAAGTTTTCAGAAAAGCGTCGGCCTCCTGGTATTGCTGGTTGTAAATGAGGGTAAAAACAGAATCGACATTTTTAGAGCCTGAATTTGAGTATCCCGATAAAAATGCCAATAAGAATGTGAAGCTAAATACGAATTTTCGAAGTTTGCACATAATAAAACAATATTGATGGTTGTAATGAATATTTTCAGGAGCTCAACCTGAAAACCATCCCTACATGCGGAATCCCATCTTCAATATATTCTTCTGTTTTAACTGAAAATCCAAGGTTTTCATAAAATTTCTGTAAATATTTCTGGGCACTCACTTTAATAATTTTCGCGTTCCATTGTTCCATCATGAATTTTTTTGCTTCATCCATCATGCGGATTCCCAGACCGGTGCCGCGCATGTTTTGTTTTACAACAACTCTTCCAATCGAAAAATCGGGGAAACGTGTGCCCGGTTTTAACAGACGCGAAGCGGCAATAATTTCATTTTTCCCGTCATTTTTTACAATTATGTGAGTGGCTTCTTTGTCAAGCCCGTCCAAATCGTTGTAAATACAGGTTTGTTCCACCACAAATATTTCAGCTCTCAGTTGAAGCATATCATACAATTCCCGGTTTGTTAATTCGTTAAAATGTTTGAATTCGATAATCATTATGTGTAATCTCTTGTCTAAAAAATCATTTTAAAAAAATAAACTTGCCAACAGCGTAAATGCCAGACCGCAAACTGCAATAATCGATTCCATCACCGTCCAGCTTTGGAGGGTTTGTTTTTCGTTCATTCCCAGGTATTTTCCCACCAGCCAGAAGCCACTGTCATTTACATGCGAAAGCAATGTAGCGCCAGAAGCAATGGCCAGTACCACCAGCGCACGCTGCGGATCATTCAATCCGAACTCGTTCAGAACCGGAGCAATAATTCCTGCTGCCGTAATCATGGCCACGGTTGCCGAACCTTGCGTTACCCGGACGATTGCTGCCAGAATCCATGCCAGTAAAATAGGTGGTAATGCCGAGTTTGCCATTGATTCAGCCATTATTTTACCAATTCCGCTATCCACCAGAATCTCTTTTAAAACGCCGCCGGCACCCGTAATTAAAATGATAATTCCGGCCGGACCGAGTGCTTTTGTGCTGAGATCCAGTATTTTTTGTTTGCCCATTCCACGCTTGATGCACAAAAAGTAAGTAGCAATCAGCGTGGCAATAATCAGCGCTGAAAACGGGTGCCCGATAAACTCCAAAACATCAGTGAGCGTGGATTGGGCAATGTAATCTTTTTCAACCGCAAGGTTTGTAAACGTATTTATCAGAATCAGCAGCAAAGGAATGGAAACAATAAGGGCGATTAAGCTGAAAGGCGGAAAGTTTTTAGGATCAACCTCCTGCGGCTCTTTGTCAAAATCGAAAGGTGGTTCCAGGTGTATTTTTTTTGAAATGTATTTTCCCCAGATAGGGCCGGCAATTACCGCTGTAGGAAATCCGAGGATGACACCGAACAGAATTACCCATCCGAGCTGGGCATTGATAATGTCGGCAACAGCCACCGGGCCCGGTGTGGGTGGTATAAAACTGTGGGTAACAGCCAGCCCGGCCAGCAGAGGAATGGCGTAATACAAAAGTGAACGTTTTGTGTCGCGCGACAAAGCATAAATAATGGGTACAATAATGATAAACCCCACATCGAGAAAAACCGGGATAGCCACCACAAAACCGGTAATCACCATTGCCCACGAAGCGTTATCTTTTCCAAACTTTTTTACCAGGTAATGCGCCAGTGATTCTGCACCTCCCGAGCTCTCGAGCATCTGACCAAAGATGGCCCCGAGTCCTACAACTGTAGCAACAAATCCGAGTGTGCCGGCCATCCCGTCCTGGATGGATTGAGTGACAGAAGTGAGTGGCATTCCCGAGGCGATGCCCACAAAAATAGCAGTGATCAAAAGTGAAATGAATGCACTGATTTTTAGCTTTAAAACCATGAAAAGAAGCAGTGCAACAGCTCCGGCAACAATCAGAATCAGGACAGGTGTCGTCATTTGTCTCAGCTTAGGATTTGGGTTTAAAGATAGAATTTAACCGTGGTTATTCAAAAATTCATTATAAAATGCGTCTGTCTTCTTTTAATCTGGCATTTTCTAATTTTTAAGCCGGTTTCGATACTGGCGCGGTGCCATTCCCATTTTCTTTTTGAAATCTTTGGTGAAATAATACGGATCGGAGTAACCAAGCTGAAAGGAAATTGATTTGATTTTTTGTGATGTGTAATCCAGCAATTCACAGGCTTTCAAAATTTTCAGATGTGAAAAATAGCTCAGTGGCGAGTAATTGATCTCTTTTTTAAAAAGCGTTGAAAAATAGGTGTCTGAATAACCAACCTCCGCTGCAATTTGATTTAATGTGAGTTTTCGATGCAGGTTTTTATTCAAAAAATACAATGCCCGCCGCACAACCGGATTCGCTTCGTCGGCGATATCATCGCTGGTTTTATGGGCAAAAATGAAGGTGCCGAGCAAATGTCCGAAGCATAAATTTACATACTCCAGGTTTTGATCGTGAAAACCTTTGCTGAGGTTATTGAAAATCTCATCGAAAAGCATTTCGCGGTTCGCAACCAGGTTATTCACAGCCGGGACAAGATTTCTGACTACGAGACTTTCGTTGCAAAGTTGTTTGGCTTTTTGGCCCGCAAAACCTGCCACCAGAAAGCGACTGTCAGTTTGTTGACTGGAAAAATATTTAAAAGAATCGTTGGGAAATGCTACAAAAAACTGCTCTCTGCAGATATGCAATTGTTCATTTGAAAATTGTAGGATTCCTTCACCTTTGGTGCAGTAAACCAGCAAATTGGTATCGTTCAACTGAGTCTGGCTCCAAATCGTTCCTGCCTTTATTTCAATTTCCCCGGTTTCAGTCAGGAATAAATCTTTCAATAAAGGTTTTTCTTTCTGAAATTTGATTAACGGGGGCGGAAATTTATAGTACCTATGACTTTTCATGTTGGTTTGTTTTTGACGTAGATCGCTTTTTTTGCCAATATAAAGTAATATTTTCCATCTTTTTCAAAGAAAATACTATTTTTTGGCTTGGAGAATGAACTTAAATTTGTGAAAACCAAAAATCTAATAATTAATCATGAGCGAATTACTTTCACAAATTGCAGACTGTATTGAATTTGGAAAAATAAATAAGGCCGCCCCTTTCCCACCGAATATGAAGGGACAGGACGGAGCGGATGAATTAACCAGGCAGGCATTGGACGAGGGAGTATCTGCCAGGGAAATTCTTTCGGAAGGTTTGATGCCCGGCATGGAAAAAGTGGGTATCAAATTTCGTGAAAATAAAGTTTTTGTCCCCCAGGTTTTGATGTCGGCCAAAGCAATGAGCACTGCCATGGTGCATCTCAAACCCTATTTTCTGTCGGGGGAAGTTAAAGAAAAAGGAACTTTTATTATTGGTACAGTTGAAGGCGATTTGCACGACATTGGAAAAAACCTCGTGTCGATGATGGTGGAAGGAAACGGCTGGAAAGTGGTTGACCTTGGCACCGATGTAAATGCCGACCAGTTTGTTGCTGCTTTGAAAGAAAACGACAATGCATTTGTCGGCCTTTCTGCACTGCTTACCACCACCATGGTGAACATGGAGAAAATTACAAAAGCTATAAAAGAAGCTGTTCCTGAAGCAAAAGTAGCTGTGGGCGGCGCTCCGGTTACCGATAATTTTAAAGATAAAATTGGCGCTGATATTTACGCCCCCGATCCACAGGGATTGGTTGAATTTTTGAATTCGCAGGTAGCTTAATTCCCTGAAAAACATATAGTATTTGTTTTTGAATATTTATCAATTGAGAAACCAAATTTCTCAAAACAGAAAAATTATGTCTGAAAAACTAAGTGGAATTGAACTAATCAAAAATGCATTTGCAATCAGGC
>DATFJO010000025.1:0-10152 GCA_035269145.1 Tangfeifania sp.
TTTTTAATTCCGTATTCGCGCAATCCGGCACAGGAATCGTGAAACGTTACTTTGTGCGGAAATTCTGCATTAAAATCAGTTACCTGAAGTTTGTTTATTAGGAAATCGGATAGCTCGTATATCCGTTCAGAAATGATTTGAGATCGCTCCAGCAATGGCAAATCGCCTTCGAACAGATTTTGGTAATAATTCTTTACAAAACCGCTACAGGAAGCAGAAGGGGAAACAATGAATTTTTCTCCTGAGAAATCGGAAAGAAACTTTTCTGCCACGCTCCTCGCCTCTTTCCGGTAACCGTTGTTAAAAGCCGGCTGGCCACAGCAGGTTTGTTCGGGGTTATAAATCACCGAACATCCGGCCATTTCCAATACTTTAACCGTATTTTGCGCAGTTTCAGGATAAAACTGGTCGATAAAACAGGGAATAAAAAGCTCGGCTTCCATGATTAATGTTTTCAAAAAGAAAATGAATACAGGCTGTTATAAATAAGAAAAGCTGCATTTCTGCAGCTTTTCACGCACGGGAGGAGAGACTCGAACTCCCGACACCTGGTTTTGGAGACCAGTGCTCTGCCAACTGAGCTACACCCGTGTTTCAATGCGATTGCAAATATAGTAATTCATTCGAAATACCTAAAACTTTTTAAGTCGGCTTTTGCACCACCGGCACACTGCTGCTCCGAAAAGTTATCAACAATCATTCAAATAAAAAACCCACCAGAAAAACTGATGGATTTTTGTTGCGGAGAGAGAGGGATTCGAACCCCCGGAACCTTGCGGTTCAACGGTTTTCAAGACCGCCGCATTCGACCACTCTGCCATCTCTCCGAGGGCGACAAAAGTAGAATTTTTTTTTTACCAAAAAAACACTTCGAATAAAAAAAATGCAGAAATGCTGAAAAAAAAAGGGGTTTAGGGTTGTTTTTTTGAAACTTATTTCTGAATTTAGCTAAAACTTAAAAAAGTTCTCTGAAACTGTTGATTTTACTGGTTGTTTGAAACATAGCAACTCAAAAATTGTAGTGCAATTATGAAATCATTTTAATCTTAAAATGTTATATTTCAACAATTTAATTATTTATTAAAATTTTTAACTTATGAACAAGGCACAATTAATTGATGCAATGGCCGAAGGAGCTGGCCTGACAAAAGCTGACGCAAAAAAAGCTCTTGACTCTTACATCAGTGCAACAACTGACGCTTTAAAAGGCGGTGACAGGGTTGCGTTAATCGGTTTTGGTACTTTTTCAGTAACTGAACGTGGAGCCAGAACAGGCAGAAATCCACAAACCGGTAAAGAAATCACTATCCCAGCTAAAAAAGTAGTGAAGTTTAAAGCTGGTGCAGATTTGTCTGACGCTGTTTCGTAACTGAACAGCACGAAATGAAATTAAAGGGAAGCAGTTTGCTTCCCTTTTTGTTTGTACAAACTGAATGTAATCACTCATGCAAAAAGAGCTTACCGAATATCTTTCGACGTTTGTAACCCCTGAACGCTTAACCCTTTTTGAAACTATACTGGAACACCGTACTTCATATTTTACGGTGGTTCTGGAAGACATTTACCAATCGCAAAATGCAAGCGCGGTGTTGCGTACCTGCGATTGTTTCGGTATTCAGAATGTGAATGTAATTGAAAACCGTAATTCGTTTACCGTAAACAAGGAGGTTTCACTCGGGTCTTCAAAATGGTTGTCGATAAGAAAATTTACTGAAGGCAAAAACAACAGCCTCGAAGCCATTCAAA
This sequence comes from Tangfeifania sp., assembly GCA_035269145.1. Classification (GTDB taxonomy): domain Bacteria; phylum Bacteroidota; class Bacteroidia; order Bacteroidales; family Prolixibacteraceae; genus Tangfeifania. Next base: position 1,747 of record DATFJO010000025.1, read on the forward strand.
CACTAAAAAAAGAAGGATTCCGTATTGTTGCCACTTCACCGCATACCAATGATACACTTTTGGATGATTTTGACATTGAAAAAGGAAAAGCTGCTTTTGTTTTTGGTTCTGAACTTCCGGGAATTTCGGAAACAATTATGAATGAAGCCGATGAATTTGTTAAAATCCCCATGTTTGGATTTACCGAAAGTTTCAATATTTCGGTTTCAGCAGCCATTATTTTGCATCACTTGACGGATAAACTGCACAAAAACCCGGAAATTCACTGGAAACTCACTTCCGAAGAGAAAGCTGAAATCAGACTGCAATGGTTGAGAAAGACAATAAAAAGAAGCGATTTGCTCGAACAGCTTTTTGCCAGGCAAAGAAAACAACCGGGTTAATTTTAGCCCAGCAATCTTTCCAGCTCTTTTACCTGAATCAGTTGCACACCTTTTTTCTCCCAGTCGCTGAACGGTAACGGAAGATTGGGTAATTCCTTGATGGCATCTGTCACCACATATACATTTTTTACTTTCCGGTTTAACCCTTTTACAGCAGCATCCACACATACATTGGTGGTAACACCGTAAACAACAACCGTTTCGGGTTTTATATTTTTCAAAATAATTTCGGTAGCCGGATTACCTGAAAACACATCGAATGCATCTTTTCTGATAATGAAATTGCGGTGCCTGCCCGGCTCAAAAAAATCAGAAGTTATAAGGTATTCTTTATCCCAGTCGAATATTACCGGATCTTCCGGGTCTGTTTCTTTGATAAAATCGGCTCCCCGGCTATCAGCCATACAATGTTCGGGAAATGTATTTACAAAATCAGGATTGGCATCCAGTTCTGCTGAATTGGGATAGTGATAATCTGCGGTATTAACAACCCTGATTTTCTTCTTGCCGGCCAGCCGGGTGAGCTTTTTCCACTGCGGCCTGAGATTTTCAGCATCCTGAACATAGAGTTTTCCGCGGGGGTAAACAAAATCAATTTGGGTATCCACGTTCCAGAACAGCCAGTTTGATGAATCCATTTCTTATCTTTTTAGAACTAAAAAATCAATTAAAGATATTTAATTCAACCGGCACAACTTCTCAGAGAATGTTAAAAAATGATCACAAAAAACCCCGGAAACTCTTTCCGGGGCTCTATTTTACTGATAAATAAGTTATTCAACTCCTTTTTTCAGGAAGGTTAGAAATTCTTCGTCTTCAAAAGTTACCCCCAGCCGGTGTTTTGTTCCGTCGGGTTCGATAATTACATGAAATGGAATGCTGTTGGTTTGATATTCCGAAATCTGTAAATCAAGGTTTTTCTTGCCCAGTGTTTTTTTCACTTTACCGTCCTCGGTAGAAACCACCCATTCATCTTCGGGCAATTTCGTGCGATCATCGGTGTAAAGTGCGATAATTACATATTCTTCTGAAAGCAAACGCAAAGCTTCGGGATTTGCCCACACCGAGTTTTCCATTTTCTTACAGTTGGCGCATGCATGTCCTTTAAACACTACAAATGCCGGTTTATTTTGCTCTTCGGCACAGGCAAGGCCCTGTTCATATTCGAAGTAGCCACTCAAACCGTGTGGCAAATGTAATTTATCGGCATATTTTGCCGGTCCGCAAAGTTCATCAGGAGCAGTATGTGGGCCGGAGGCTGCCTGCCCTGAATAATATGCCTGGCTGGCGCTTTGTGGCGGCAGCAATGCTGAAATTGAAGTCAGCGGTGAACCGAGCAAACCGGTAAACAGGTATATCACAAAACTGAAAGTAACAATTGACAAAAACAATCTTCCCACACTTACATACGGCAAATCGCTGTCGTGCGAAAATTTGATTTTCCCGAGGAAATACATTCCGAGAAGGAAAAATACAACAATCCATATTGAAAGGTAAATTTCACGGCTTAATATCCCGAAACCGTATACCTGGTCGATGTTGCTGAGAAATTTCAGTCCAAACGCCAGCAAAATAAATGCAAACACAACTTTTATTGCATTCAACCAGCCACCTGATTTTGGCAGCTTATTGAGCGCCGATGGAAAAATGGCCAGCAGTGTAAACGGAGCGGCGAATGCCAGACCGAAGGCAAACATTCCGATAAGCGGACGCATTCCGCCATCCTGAACTGCTTCAATAATAAGTGCACCAATAAACGGCCCTGTGCACGAAAATGAAACAATTACGGTAGTTAGTGCCATAAAAAAAGCACCTACAAAACCGCCCTTTTCAGCTTTTGAATCGGTTTTATTTACCAGACTGTTGGGTAAAACTATTTCGAAAGCTCCGAAAAATGAAATGGCAAAAATTAGAAACAACAGGAAAAACAACAGGTTTGGAATCCAGTGTGTACTAAGAATACTTCCCACATTTGGTCCGAAAATACCCACCGAAAAAAGTGCTCCGAGAAGAGTAAAAATCATCAGTATCGAAAGCCCGAAAAACAAACCGTTGCGGATGGCTTTCCCCCGATCTTCGCTTCCGCGCATAAAAAATGAAACGGTCATCGGAATCATCGGAAAAACGCAAGGTGTTAAAATGGCTGCCAGCCCCGCCAGTGCCGATATAAGTATAAAAAGCCATAAGGATTGTCCGCTGGCCGAACCCGAAGTTGTTCCTTCTATTTCAGTCACTTCGGTTGTTTCCATTGTTTGCGGCTGCCCATCGCTGTTAAATGTGAATGAAAATTCAGCTTCATTGGGTGGCAAACAAGTTTCATCGTCGCAGCCCATAAACAGGACATAGCCGCTTATTTCAACCCGGTCATCGGTTTTTAACCGTATTTTTTGAGTCAAGGTAGCTTCGTTGCTAAAATAGCGCAAATCCATCATAAATGTTGGATCGTAATGCTCTTCGGGTTGCGGATTTTTTTGCAGTTCCCCAACAAATTCAAACTTTGTAGAATCGCTGTAAACAACCGAAGTAGCAATCGGTCCTCCTTCCGGCAGGTAGGTGTCATACAAATGCCAGCCTTCGTCCATCGAAGCCGTAAACATCAGTTCCACCTCTTTTCCATCCTGTTTCGAATCAAAAGACCATTTGATAGGCTCAATAATTTGTGCCCCGGCAACAAATGCAATCAGGTAAAATGTCAGTATCAGTGTCAGTTTTTTCATACCCTTTTAAAAAATTTTCTGTTAAAATAAAACATGTACAAATGTAAATATTTCAATATAACAACCATCACTTTTTAATGTTTCCTTTACTAAATGTTATCTAACATTGGCTGTTTAAGTATGATTTACAAAAAATAAATCATAAAAAAACCGGATTTAAAATCCGGTTTTTACAATATGATTTCTTCTGAATTCTCATCAAAAAAATGGTACTCCAAAAAAGAATAGGAACTGTTCGACTCAATTCGCACCCATTTGAAAAATTTTAAAAACCACTGGTTACGGTAATTTTTTAAACCTTTGGTAAGGTAGGCGGCAATATAAGGATGCACCTTTATATGAAGTCGTTTTTTGTTCAAATCTTTTAAAATGTACCTCACTTTATTGTCCAGTTCATCAACAAACAAAACAGTAGGCGTGATTTTGCCGGTACCTTTGCAAGTGGGGCACTTTTCTTCTGTTTCGATAATCTCTTCCGGACGTACACGTTGCCTGGTTATTTGCATCAGGCAAAACTTACTCAGTGGCAGAATATTGTGTTTTGTTCTGTCATCTGCCATCACATCTTTCATGTGCTCGTAAACCTTTTGGCGGTTTGCAGCCACATGCATATCGATAAAATCGATAACGATGATTCCTCCCATGTCTCTCAACCGCAATTGCCGGGCTATTTCATTACAGGCAGCCAGGTTAACTTCCAGGGCATTGGTTTCCTGGTCGCCTCCCGATTTTGCCCTGTTTCCGCTGTTCACATCTATTACGTGAAAAGCTTCCGTGTGTTCCACAATTAAATATGCACCGTTTTTAAATGAAACGGTTTTTCCAAACGAAGCTTTAATTTGTTTTTCGATTCCGTAATGCTCGAAAATTGGCCGGTTTCCCTTATAAAGTTTTACAATTCTCTTTTTATCCGGCTGGATGGATTCGATGTAATCGGTAATTTCGTTGCAAACCGACTGATCGTTTACAATAATGCTGTTGAAGTTGGGATGGTAAATATCGCGCAGCAAAGCCGTTGCCCGGTCAATTTCGCCAATGATAAGCGAGGGTGCGGGTGCACGTTTTAATTTATGAAATGTTGTTTCCCATTTGTCAACAAGCCGTCGCAACTCCTGATCCAAATCCGCTACCTTTTTTCCTTCGGCAGCCGTGCGAACGATTACACCGTATTTGCGGGGTTTAATGCTTTGAACCAGTTTTTTTAACCGGCTTTTTTCTTCGTTTGTTTTTAATTTTTGTGAAACAGAAACTTTTTCACTGAAAGGCATTAAAACCATATACCTGCCGGCGATTGAAATTTCGGAAGTCAACCGTGGCCCTTTGGTAGAAATAGGTTCCTTGGCAACCTGCACAAGAATTTTCTGACCAACTTTAAGTATTTCGGTAATCCTACCCTCCTTGTTAATGTCGGGGTTCGAGTGAATCCTGGAAATAGAAGTAACCTTGTTTTTCCGGGAAGAAACTATCCTTAAAAATTTATTAAGGGTGGAGAATTGCGGCCCCATGTCCAGGTAATGTAAAAAAGCATCTTTTTCGTATCCTACATCAATGAAGGCGGCATTTAAGCTGGGCATTATTTTTTTTACCTTTCCGAGGTAAATGTCACCAACTGCAAATTTTGCTCCGCTCCTCTCCCTGGTTAATTCAACAAGTTTCTTATTTTCCTGTAATGCTATAACAATTTCGGATGGAGTGACATCTATAATTAAATCACTACTCACAACCTAAATTTTAATATTGTTAAATATGTATTTAATAACTGTACAACAGATTAAAGCTAAGGTATATACCTTAGCTTTAATCTGCTTATTTAACAAATAAATTGAAAATTATTTTCTCTTTTTATGACGGTTTTTGCGCAATCTTTTTTTGCGTTTATGCGTCGCCATCTTGTGTCTTTTTCTCTTTTTTCCGCTTGGCATAACTTTTTTATTTTACGTTATTTTTAACTTTCGATACAAATGTTTTTGCCGGTTTAAAAGAAGGAATGTTATGTGCCGGGATAATGATGGTAGTGTTTTTTGAAATATTGCGGGCTGTTTTTTCAGCTCTTTGCTTCACTACAAAACTTCCGAAACCTCTAAGATATACATTCTTACCATCTTCCAATGAATCTTTAACGGTTTCCATGAAAGCTTCAACTGTTTTCTGAACAGTTACTTTTTCAATTCCTGTGTTTTTTGAAATTTCATTTACAATATCTGCCTTTGTCATCTCTTAAAATATTTAGTTTTCAATAAATTAATCGCTTTAAACTGGTGTGCAAAAATAAAAATAATTTAAAAACCGGAAAGCATTTTAATTAATTATTTTTGCATTTACCAAAAGAATATGAATCGATTAGCATAAATGAGTCATTTTGCAGCACAAATTCAGGGGTGGTACACCAAAAATAAACGAGAGCTTCCGTGGCGGGAAACAAACGATCCGTACAAAATCTGGATATCGGAAATCATTCTGCAACAAACACGGGTCGATCAGGGAACAGCCTATTATTGCCGTTTCATTAAACGTTTCCCAACTGTTAAGAAACTGGCCGAAGCTGGCGAAGATGATGTTTTGAAAAACTGGCAGGGACTTGGATATTATTCGCGCGCCAGAAATCTCCATTTTACGGCCAGGTACATTCAAAATGAGTTGGGAGGTAAATTTCCTGATACGCATAAAGTTCTTCTTCAGTTAAAAGGAATCGGTCCGTATACAGCAGCAGCTATCGCCTCTATTGCATTCAATCTGCCCTACCCTGCCCTCGATGGTAATGTTTACAGGGTATTGTCGCGTTATTTTGGAATTGAAACTCCTGTTGATTCAACAAAAGGAAAAAAAGAATTCTATAATCTCGCAAATGAATTTATTCCTTCTGACAACCCGGGATTTCATAACCAGGCGATGATGGAATTTGGAGCGTTGCAATGCACTCCAAAACCCATCTGCACAAAATGTCCTGTTCTTGATTCATGCGTTGCATACCGTAATAAAATGGTTAACCAGTTTCCAGTGAAGGAGAAGAAAGCCCGGCAACGCAAGCGGTATTTTTATTATTTTCTGATTGAAAACGGCGAATTTATCTACCTGGAAAAAAGATTGGGAAACGATATCTGGAAAAATCTCTACCAGTTTCCACTTGTTGAAACATCCGAAGAATTATCGGATCAGGATATCGCAGAATTAAAAAACATTTCTTTTATGAATGGTTGTACAAAAAACCTGAAAACAATCACACCGGTCAGAAAACACATTTTAAGCCATCAGATAATTTTTGCCAGGCTAATACATTTGGAAACCGATTCATTTTGTAGTTTAAATAACACTTACATTAAAATCGAAAAGAAAAATCTAAATGATTACGCAGTGCCCCGGTTAGTTGAAAAATTTATACAGGAAACCGGAAATTTGTAAATTAATTCAACTAAAATAGCGTCTTTTAAAAACAGATTTCGTAATTTTAGTCGTTAACCTAAAAAAAATTAAATATGTCAGTTAATAAGGTAATTTTAGTTGGGAATGTTGGAAATGACCCCGAAGTGAAGCATCTCGATCAGGATGTTAAAGTTGCAAAATTCAGAATGGCGACCTCAGAAACATACCGGGCCAAAAATGGCGAGCGGGTTACAAGTACTGAATGGCACAATATTGTATTATGGAGAGGACTTGCAGGAGTTGTTGAACAGTATGTAAAAAAAGGCTCAAGACTTTTTATCGAAGGTAAGCTTACACACCGGCAATATGAAAAAGACGGTGAAACAAAATTCTTTACCGAAGTTGTTGCAAATAATATGGTAATGCTTGACTCAAAAGAACAGAACAGAAACGAAAAAGAATCGCAGGATGAAAGTTATCAGTCCGGCGGATCAAACGATTTTGCCGCTGCATCTGAACCAGAACCTGAGGACCAGGGTGGCGACGACGATCTTCCCTTCTAAATATTAATGACAAGAAATGTCCGGAAGAGACTTTCATCTTAAAAAAAAATTGATGAAATATTTTCCGGACATTTTTGCTTTTTATTATTTGCCCCGGTGCATATTATTTTTTGTGAATATACTGAATGAGTTCAGCGATTAATAATTAAGTGCGTATTTTTGCGTTTACTATGAAATGTAAATTCAGCATGAATAAAACACTGATTATTTTATTTATAACTACAATTTTTGTGGGTTGCGGCGAAAAGCACACTCCCAAACCCCGTGGTTTTTTCCGAATCGGATTTCCGGAAAAACATTACCATTCGCTCTCTCAGGATTTTCCGTATACTTTTGAAATACCCGAATATTCAAAAGTTGTTCACGACAGCAGGAACCCTGAAAAAGATGCCTGGATTAATGTTGTGTTTCCTGAAAACAATGCCGAGGTACATATTTCTTACTACAACATTCAGAAAAGTGAAAAACCCCGTCCCGAAATCCTTGCTGAATTTATGGAAGAAAGTTTTGAACTGGCCTATAAACACTCAATTAAGGCAAATGCTATCGAGGAACAGGTATTCATGAATCCGGGACGAAATGTATACGGAACAGTTTACCGGATTAAAGGAAACGCAGCATCGCCCATGCAGTTTTTCCTGACTGACAGCACTGAACATTTTTTGCGGGGTGCGCTTTACATACGGGCAACACCTGATATTGATTCACTTCGACCCGTAATCGATTTTCTGGAAAAAGATGTTGTGCGTATAATTGAAACCACAAACTGGGATTAATGCCGTTTTTTAGAAAAATTGAGAACAAGACAGGAACAACCGGTATCTGGAAACTCCGGGAAACAAGTGCCGAACTTCTTCCTCATGTAAAACTTTCAGAACCGGAAGAAGCAACTTTCAACTCCTTTAAAAACGAAAGGCGAAAAAAAGAATTCCTGGCAGTCAGGGCTTTGCTACAGAAATTAACCGGCAATCAACTGAAAATTGAATACAAAAAAAACGGCCGTCCTTATCTGAAAGATTCTCAAAAATATATCAGCATTTCACATTCTTCCGAGCTGGCAGTGGTTTTTATTTCGGATAGAAATGCCGGAGTCGATGTTGAAAATACCAACAGAAATATTGCCCCAATTGCAAAACGATTTCTTTCAAAAAAGGAAATGAGTCACACTGAAAAATCAGGTGATAAGCAAGTGATGCAAACCATTTATTGGAGTGCTAAAGAAGCCATTTTTAAATGCACGTCCGAAGAAAACATCCGGTTTAACAGTCAGATTCTAATTGAACCTTTTGAAATGGAAGAGAAAGGAAATTTCAGGGGAACATTAAAAACAGAACATCTCACATTTGTGTTTGAATTAAACTATTTCCTGATTGAAAACAATGT
>DATFJO010000026.1:0-8874 GCA_035269145.1 Tangfeifania sp.
TTTGTGCATTACTTCCGGTGCAATAAATATCGAAAATTCCGTCCGCTAATAAACTTCTCAGAGCTTTTTCAAATCCCTCAATTTCCTGAACTTCATCAATAAATAAATAATTCAATTTACGCTCCTGCCTGGCTTTAACAAACTTTATTAAATGATGATAATTCCTTATTTCGTCAAATTCGTACTTTTCTTTAAATTACATCGGTGAAATCGTCTGCCAGTCCGATTCATTGAAATTTTCGAGGCAGGAAACAATTACCTCACGAATTCTTTCTTCATGGGTGGCGGTCACATTCACGGCCGGTTTCTCAACAAACGATTCGGCGGCATACAACCTCCCGATACTTCCGTCCTTTTCACGGAAAAACTCCATCCTTATTTCTGCCATTCCTTTTATGGGCAAGCTGCTGCTTTCCGAGATGTTAAGTTTAATAATTCGAATTACGATGGGCACTCCCGTTGGATCCTGGGAGAAGTTCTCTTCCAGGTAACCGGATATGGCATTTTCCACACCGTTTTTCAAATCTGCATCTATTTTTTTCTTTTTGAATACGCCTTTCTGCACAAAACCAATGTTGTCTTTTTCTTCGCGGGCATCGGTTACTTTTTTGATGTAGAAACCGTCTGCTTTAAATTCAATTGGTTCATTTTCAAGGGTGATCATTTCTTCCTGACTCCAAAGCACATTGTGCAATCCAAATAAAACTATAAAAACAAGATATTTCTTCATAAGGCATTTTCTTTTAAAGAAGGCTAAAAATAGTCAGAATAATTTTTCTGAAAGCGGAAAACAATAATTTTTACCGGCGCTGTTTCCAGCGGATGAAACCGGCCTGCGCCAAAGTCATTACCAACACACCGGCAACCGTGATTAAGCCGCCAATAAATTGATGCGGCAGCGGGAAAGTTCCAAAAACGAGGTAGGCACCCAGTAAAACAAAAATTCCCTTTAAACTCTGAACAACGCTCGAGCGCGATGCAGCCATGTAGCTAAAGGAATAATAAATTGTCAGCACTGCCAGGAACGGACCGAGTGTGGCGCCTGCTGCAATATTTTTAAGTGCCGAAACAGGAATGACAAAAGATTTTCCGTATACATAAATCATGATTAACGAAAACACCAGCAACCAAACCGAGCGGTTGAGGATGAGCAATTCAGGGCTCATTTTTTTTACATGAACTTTTACCACCAGCGATGCAGTTGTTGCAAAAAAAGCATTCAAAACCACAATGCCGGTTCCCGGAATGAAAAAGTTTTTGAGCGAAGCTTCGCCGGAATAACTGATTACAAAAGCACCGGCAAGGGCAAGAAATGCTCCGGCTATTTCCACAGGGCCAAATTTTTCGCCCAGCACAAATATACCACCCAGCGCCAGCATTACCGGGAAAAGATTTCCCAAAAATGAAGTTACTGCCGGGTCAGGAATAATATTGATGGACAGAAAAAAAGTAGTAGTGGTAAAGATTTCCAGGAATCCGAGCGTAATTAAAATGCGGACCTGGCGTTTGGTAAGCCATTTCAACTGGCCAAGTTTTTTGTTCCAAATGGCATAACCCAGGCTTAAAATGGTGCTGATGAAAAACCAGTAAACGCCAAATTGCGACAGGTGAATTTCGTTTAACGCCGCTTTGCTGAAGATGTAAACATTCGAAAAAGCAATGGTGGCAACCAGGGCGAATGCGTATCCCTTAAAATTATCCGATTTCATTTTAACGCTGAAATTTAAGCAGCAAATGTAATCATTTTGAAGGTTGAAAAACGTAAAAGGAAATGCGTTTCAGGTTCAATTTTCAATTACGTAGAAAAGCAATTTCTGCTGCATCTTCAGGTTCGGCAATAAATATTTCATCGTTTTCACTGAGTCCCGAATCAATAACTATTTCCTCGTCGTTCTCCAGTCCCGGTTCAATTTCTTTTTTCCAGGTTTTTCCGGCATGTCTCAAATAAACGAATGTTTTTCCGCTGTCGGCATAAATTGCTTCGCGCGGAATTTTTACAACTTCAGCCAGGTTATTTAGCAGAATCCGGTTATCGGTTGTCATGGCAGGTTTAATTTCTGTGTTGCTTTCCTCGAGGTCAATCAGCACCCTGAAAACTTTGGTGTCAAAACCAGGGAGTTCCTGCCCCATGTTGGCAATTTTTGAGATGCTGCCGGAATATGTTTTTCCGGGAAGTGCATCGATTGTGATTTCAACCGGGTCGCCTTTGTGAATTTTGGTGATGTCGATTTCTTTTACATAAGTTTCGGAAACAAGAACCGACATATCGGGCAGTGTGGCAATTACAGGATTGAAAAAGCTGATATCGTCGCCCACTCTTATTTTGCGTCCACCCCAGAGTTTGGCATACATTACCATTCCGTCTTTGGGAGCTGTTACCCTGCAGGCAACCATTGCTTTTTTCAGCAACTCGTCGCGCTCTGCGAACTCTTCGTAACGCCGGGCAATTCGTTGCGTTTTAATTTTTAATTCCAGCCTTTTCAACTCATAATCGCGTCGTTTTTTTTCCATCTGCCGAACGGTTTTATCGTATTCCATTTTCATTTTGCGCTGGTAGGCAGGCGATTCGTATTTCGACTGCTCCAGTTCCAGTTCTTTATATTGCAGGTCGTACTTAAATTCTTCCAGTTCTTCACGCAACTGTGTTAATTCGATGGTAGAATCGATTTTGGCGTCGTTCAGTTCGGCACGCCTTTTTACCAAATCTTCGTTGTTATTTTGTATTTGCTGGTTGATGGTAGCTGCATCGAGTGTGGCTACCCAATCGCCTTTTTTTACTGCGGTCCCTTCCTGTACAATGTCTTTCAGCTTCAGGCTGTAAATTCGTAAATCCCTTAAACGCAATTCGTCGGGCAGGTTTATTACAACGGCGTCTTTCCCCTGAATTTCTCCCTTTACGTTGATTGCCTGTTCAAATGAACCTTTTTTTACGAGGTAAGTTTCAGATGATGAAAATCCAAGTCCTGCTATAACTGCTGAACCGGCGGCCAATGTAACAACCAGTATGATAATCCAGGCAATATTTTTTTTTCTCCTTGGCATGGGTGCTGATTTAAAAGTTATTTACAATTCTGTCAAAATTTTCTGAAAGTGTTTTTTCACTTTCAAAATCGTAAAGCGTTAGCCGGCGAAGGTTATAAAAATAGTTCCAGTAGGTGCGCAGCGAATTGATGTATGCCCGGCGTGCCTGCTCGCGGTCGTTGCGTGCAAGGTTTAGCTTGGTAACATCGAGTTTGCCGATAAGGAATCGTTGCTGTGTTACTTCGTAGCCCATTTCGGCAATGGTATCGGCCTTGGCAGTGTTTTTCACCTGGTTGGCCTGCAGGTTGAATTCCATCACATTCATAATTACATCCTGCTCAAAATCGATTTTTTCCTGGTTAATGCTGATGCGCACCACTTCGCGGTTCGACCGGGCCATAGCGAGCTGTCCTTTCCGGCGTCCCCAGTCAAGAATCGGGATGTTTACACCAATTCGTAAAAGCTGTCGGTCGAGCGGATCTTTGTAAACATTGCTGAAATTGCTGGCATTTTGGTTGAGTCCGTATAGCGCATACAAATCGCCGCTTACCCCATTCTCACTTTTTGCCACGTTCACCCGCTGGTCTTCTTCTATTAACCGCTGTTTTTGATTCAGAATTTCAGGATTGTTGGTTAAAGCCATTGTCACGGCTTTATCAGCCCGAATTTGTAAATCCGGAAGGTCGGTAGGAATGAGGCACTCGATTTTTGTGTCTTTGTCAAATCCCAGAAACGAATTCAGTTCGGCGCGCGCCCGCTCCAGCCCTAAATTTGCACGGGTAAGCGCAAGCCTCGAGTTCATAAAATTGAGCTCCAGATTGAGCAGTTCATCCTGCGTTACTGTTCCCACCTGAAAACGTCCCTGGCCGATGGTAAACAAGGTGTCGGCATTTGAAAAATTAGTTTCAGCAATTTTAACTTCTATCTGGGCATCTACCAAATCAAAAAAGAGACGTGTAGCTTTTATGGCCAGCTCTTCCTGCGACTGGATAAACTCTTTTTTGGCTTTTTCAAATTTCAGGGGTTCAATTTTGGTTTCCCATTTAAAACGGTTGTAGCCGCTTAAAGGCTGAAAATAACCGATACTGACCGGTGTTGAAGAATAAGACGAATTCCGGTCGTCGCCCAGCTTTTGCGACAGATTGAGCTCCGAGCGGGCAAAAATGCGACCACCGGTAAAACCAACATTCTGGTTCAGTAACAATGCGGCTTCCGAATCGATATACTCGCGCAATTTGTATTCGTCGCGGTTTTGGTCGTAGTTGTAAACTTTCTGCATCGACCGGTTATAATTGATTGGTGTTGCTTCCAGCGAAAGGTTGGGAAGCCGGTCGGCTTTGTAGTAGCGAAATTCCCAGTAACTGGAAAGGTACATGTTTTCGTTGCGGAAAGCATCGAGAGATTGCTGCGAGGCGATATCGATAACATTTTCGAGCGAAAGAAGCTGTTTTTCCTGGGAGCTTGTCTTCAAAATGAAAAGGAGACAGATGATGGTTAATGGTATTGTTGTTTTCATTTTTTTGATGAATTTTTTAGTGACGCAATGAATTTACAGGATCCTGATCCGAAGCCCGTTTGGCAGGCAGGTAGCCAAAAATCATTCCGATTATTACCGAAACCCCAAACGAAATAATAATTGAAAAGGCAGAAACGATGGTGTTAATTTCGAAAACGGCTGTGATGGTTTTCGACAGAACAATGCCGAGTATAATTCCTATTATTCCGCCTGAAATACTGATGATGGTCGATTCAGCCAGAAACTGGACAATGATATCTTTTTTGGAGGCGCCAATTGCCTGACGGACCCCGATTTCGCGGATACGTTCCATTACCGATGCCAGCATGATGTTCATAATTCCGATTCCGCCGACAATGAGCGAAATTCCGGCAATGACCCCAAGCACTACATTAAAAATGCGTTTGGTGCGTTGCTGCTGTTTCAGGAGTAACTCCGGAATTGTTACTTCAAAATCGTACAACCCGTTGTGCCGGCGCAGGAGCATTCGGGTGATAACTTCGGCTGTTGGGCTCAGGTATTCGGTTTCGTCTACCTGTACTATAATTTTATCTAATTGGTTCAGGTTTTCTTTCTGATTGGCATTTTCTTCGCGCGATGCCATCAGTTCTTCCACTTCGTCAGCCCGCACCAGTGCCCTGTTCTTGAAACGCATCAGCACTGTTTTGGCCGGAATGAAAATTTTATTGTCGGTACTGCTGATACCCATTTCATCCGAAGCCGAGGCTGTAAAATCGCGCCGTTCGATTACGCCGATTACTTTCAGCCAGGTTTGCCCGCACTTGATGTTTTTGCCAATCGGATCTTCCTGGTTAAAAAACACATTACGAACATTGTCGCCAATAATGCAAACCGGAAATCCGTTTTCCATTTGCTGGTCGGTAAACAAGTCACCATCCTGCAGCGAAATGTTGAAAAGTTCGAAATACTTATTGTTGATCCCCTCCAGCACAACCGGTTTACTTTTTCCGTTCAGAATGGCTGAGTAGTTAAATGAAATTACCGGGCTAACCCTGTTGACCGAGGGAATTATTTCGCTGATACTTTCGGCATCGAGCAAAGTCAGCCCCTTCGAAAACTTTTTTGTGCTGATTTGCGGTCCGCTTTCCGAGTTTCCCTCTGTATTCTCTTCGTTGTTGGTTTGTTGGGTAGGCGATATGATGATGTTGTTCACCCCTACCATTTTTATTTGTTCGAGAATTTCCTGCTGCGCCCCGTTACCAATAGCCAGCATGCTGATTACTGCAGCCACACCAAAAATAATTCCGAGTGCAGTAAGGAACGATTTTATTTTATTGGTGAAAATGGCTTCAATTCCCGAAGAAATATCATGTCCGTATCGTTGGATTAATGCTTTCATTTAGGTATTTATTAGGGAATTAACCAATAATAATTACTCCTGAATTGCCGTTGCTTTGTTTTTTCTGAAGATTGAAGGGCTGGTTTTTCTCCTCTTCAATCCTACTTCTCTCTTCTTCGGCTTCCCGGATTCTTCTTGCTTTAATTTCTTCGTAAATATCCATTCCCTCAAATGCAAGTGCCTCTGCATTTTCAGGTTTGTTTAAAAGTATCTTGTTGCCTTCATTCAGCCCTTTTCTGATTAAGACGAAATTCTCATTTTGATCGCCCACGTCGACAATCTGTTTGATAATTTCGCCTTCATCCAGGTAAACATACTGCAAAGAATCGTTCTCGAATATAGCTTCCGAGGGGATGAAAATTGTATCCTGAATAGTAGATGTTTCAATAATATTGCTGGTAGTCATCGACGGTTTCAAGCCGCTCACATCGCCAAAAACCCTGATTTTTACTTCAAAAACCTTGGCATCGCTTTTGGGCATTGGCTGGCCGATGTTTGCTACTGAAACTACTTCTCCCTCCAGTGTTTTTTCAGGAATTGCATCCACCCCGATTTTTACTTTCTGACCTGTTTTAACACGCGAAATATCGATTTCATTTACGTAAGTTATCGACAGCATGGATGACAAATCGGGCAAAGTGGCAATTGTTGGCATGTAAGGGCTGACTGTGGACCCGACCTTTATTTTTTCGCGCATCCTGTCTTTCCCGTAGATTACCATCCCCGATTTTGGCGCACTTATTTCAAGTGAGTTATAAACATCTTCCAACTTTCCAACCCTGTTACTTTTCTGGCGAACTTCAATTTTTGCCCGTTCCACTTTCGAAATGGCCTGCCGTTCTTTTAGTTCGTAGCCTTGTATCTCCTGTTTCAGCTTTCGTTTTGCCCTGTCGAGATCCATTTCAGCTTTGCGGATAACCGAGGGCGATTCGTATTTCGATTCGTCCAGAACTATTTGCTGCGACTCCACTTCTTCGCGGGCATTAATTATCAGATCGCGGTAGTTGCTCAGTGTCAGATTTGAATCCATCTTTGCGTCCTGAAAAGCATTTTCGGCCTGCTCCAGTTCTTCGCGGGCGGTATTTAATACTTCTTCAACTGCCTTTTGATCCAGCGTTGCAACATACTCTCCGGAATCCACCACCGTTCCTTCCTCCACCAGATCGGTGATTTTAATTTCGTAAATACGAATATCGCGGTCGCGAAGATTTGAAGGCACCGAAATATTCTCGGAATTTTGTGCTTCGAGCTGGCCGCTGGATAAAACCAGTACTTCAAAAGGACCTCTTTCAACCTCGGTGGTAATTGTCAGAGATTCGCTTTTATTTCCCTGCAATAAAAAAAATGTTGCAAGCAGAAGCCCCGCAACAATAACGGTGGTTAACACTATTTTTCGTTTCATGACAGATGAATTTCAATTCGTTTGATTTTTATTTTCTTTCCAATAACAAATATTATGCCTTTAACAATAATTTAACCGGAGTATAATAAGTGTATGTTTTGCCAATCCTATGTTGTTCAGTAATTTAATGTGATTAAACAGAATGATGTTTGTAAAATTTTGTTCATTAGTGCTTTTTTATTTAAAATAAAGGTCTGAAAAAGTTCTGAGAATTACACTTTTTCACCTAAGAAATTAGTTCATTCGGGAATAATTAATCGCTTAACAGATATTAAAGCTTTTACATCAAATGGCTGCCAATTTTAGCAATCCGTTTTTTTTATTGTAATTTTGCATATGTTGAAATCGCAGTCTGGCCGCCAATAAAGTTGTGATAAAACGTAAAAAATGAAACAATAAAAATTCGAAAATATGTTACCAAAAAATCATCCGGCAACAACCAACGCCTGGAAAAAGCTTGAAGACCATTACGCCATTTTTAATGAAACGCACATCAAAGATCTGTTTATAAATGACACTGAACGGTTTAATAAGTTTTCACTGAAGTTTGAAGATATCCTAATGGATTATTCAAAGAACCGGCTCGATGAAAAAGCTTTTGGTTTATTGGTTGAACTGGCGAATGAGTGCGGTTTAAAAGAAGCCATCGGGAGCATGTTTGCCGGCGAAAAAATTAATGCCACCGAAAACCGGGCTGTATTGCATGTGGCACTACGAAACCGCAGCAATAATCCCATCAAAGTAGATGGAAAAGATGTGATGCTGGAGGTAAATGCTGTGCTCGATCAGATGAAAAAATTTTCTGATGAAGTGATTTCGGGTAAGTGGAAAGGATACACCGGCAAGGCAATTACCGATGTGGTTAACATTGGAATTGGTGGTTCCGACCTTGGCCCGCTGATGGTTACCGAAGCGCTGAAACCATATAAAAATCACTTGAACCTGCATTTTGTTTCAAACGTTGACGGAACTCACATTGCCGAAACCCTGAAACAGGTTGACCCTGAAACAACACTTTTTATTATTGCATCGAAAACTTTTACCACGCAGGAAACTATGACCAATGCCAACTCGGCCCGCGACTGGTTTCTCGAGGCTGCAAAAGATAAAAATGTGGTGAAGAACCATTTTGTGGCGGTTTCCACCAACGAAGAGGCTGTAGCAGATTTTGGCATCGACACCAAAAATATGTTCCGGTTCTGGAACTGGGTGGGTGGCCGTTATTCATTGTGGTCGGCAATCGGTTTATCCATTGTGCTCGGAATTGGTTTCGACAATTATGTGGAGCTGCTCGAAGGTGCCCACGAGATGGACAATCATTTCAGAAATTCAGAATTTGATAAAAATATGCCGGTAATTCTGGCGCTTATAGGAATTTGGTACAACAATTTTTATGGGGCTGAAACCGAAGCCATTTTGCCGTACGACCAATACATGCACCGATTTGCCGCCTATTTTCAGCAGGGAAATATGGAAAGCAACGGAAAGTATGTCGACCGCAACGGAAAACCGGTAGATTACCAAACCGGTCCGATTATTTGGGGTGAGCCCGGAACCAACGGGCAGCATGCTTTT